>PBWL01000021.1 GCA_002727235.1 Acidimicrobiaceae bacterium | reverse complement strand
TCAGCGGGCAAGAGAGATGACAATGTCGACGGTGAGGCTGATGCACGACGCAATGACGAGGCCGATCACCGCACGGTCAAATGATGCGCCCGATAGCCGGCGCCGAAGTGGTGGTCCGATCGGCACAGAGATAAGGACGATGGCGGAAATCGCCAGTGACACGAGCACTCTGCCCTCAAGATGACCATTCACTGCGAGGGCGATGGTCTGAGTGGTTGCGATGAGGCCAAACGCGGTGGCGATGGAGAACACAAATGCATCTCTTGGCAGCCGTAACCCTTGATGCCATGCGGCAACGACGGGCCCCGATACACCAGATCCACCTTGGAAGATCCCGGCGACGATTCCGGCTGCAGGCGACAGCAGGCGCTCTTTTGTTTTCGGAATTTTGTGGTCGGGGTTCCGGAGACGCTGGTAGAGCCAGATGATGATGGTGACGTTTAGCGCGATGAGTGTGACGTGCTCAGGTACAGCGCCAAGTGAGAGCGTGCCGATCACCACTCCGACTCCACCGGCAAAACAGAACGAAGTGAGACCTCTGGTTTCTGTACGTGCGTGCCAGTTAGTGCTGACAATTCCGGCGTTCTGAACAATCGAGGGTATGGCGAGAATGGCAATCCCGGTTTCAGGTGAAACGAGGAGCGAGATGATGGGGAGCGCTATGAGTGGGAGGCCCATTCCGGTGACGCTCTTTACGATGGCGCCGAGACAGACGGCGGTTCCGATGATGGTGAGATCAAGTACCGACATCAGATGAGTGAGGGGGATGAGTGAGGCGTTGCTTGCGCGGTCAACGTGTTGCTGCTTGAGCGGCGGTGAGCCGGAGTGAACTTCTCATGGGTTATCGACTCGTGTAGCGACATGTGTTCGGAGTGAGTTAGTGGTCTTGGGAAGACGACAGGTGCTGACGGATGAAGTCCAGTTGGAGATTGAGGAGATGTTCAGCAACAACTTCTTGAGGGGTCATGTGACTTACCCCAGCGAGTGGGAGAACAGAATGTGGAGCGCCGATCGACAGCAGTGCAGACGACAGTTGCAGGGTGTGAGCGGCAACAACGTTGTCGTCAGCGAGACCGTGAATGAGTAACAGTGGTCGTTCGAGTGACGCAAGATCTTCGATGAGTGATGATCGTCGATAGGCGGTGTCATCGACTGCCGGATTCCCGAGATACCGCTCGGTGTAGTGAGTGTCGTACCAGCGCCATTCGGTGACTGGTGCTCCGGCGACAGCAACATGGAAGCGATCAGGCCTTCGCATGACTGCGAGTGCCGAGAGGTAACCGCCGAAACTCCATCCTCGGATTGCAACCCGTGAGAGATCGAGGGTGCAGCCGAGGTGTGTTTCGCAGTGCTTCGCTGCGATGTCGAGTGCGGTCACTTGGTCATCGAGAACCGGTGACGCNAGGTCTCCATNNACTGCACGTTCCCACGACGATCCTCGGCCNGGGGTGCCTCGGCCATCGCANATGACGACAGCGAACCCTTGATCNGCGAACCATTGGGAGTTGAGATGTGCACGTTGCGATCGAACGACCCGCAGCGCGTGCGGGCCGCCGTAGGGGTCAACAAGCACCGGTAATGGGCCGGTGATCGGCGTTGAGGGAAGCAGAATCGCAACGTCGAGCGCATGACCGTCTTCTGCGATGCCTCGAGCGATTGTCACGTGTGGTTCGCAGAGAGGGTGTTCTGAAAATGATGTGAGTTGATGCCCATTTGGAAGTGTCCACGGCTGACCTGCTTGGTGAAGGTCTGCGGTTTTCGTGATGGCGAATTCGGTGGTTCCGGCCGCTTGTGCGACGACGTCGCCGCCAACGAGTTCGGAAAGGCCACGATCGCGGTGCCAGACCCAAAGGTGTTGAACAGTGCTGTTGTCGATCGGGTTTGCGGTGAATAAGACGCCATCGTGATGAGCGTGAATAACCGACCGGACTTGGAGGTCGGCCGATGTGACCGGTTCACCATCAATGATGAGGCGACGGGCACCATCTCGGTCTGCTGCGGTTACGACGTTGTCGAGCCCGATTCCAACGGGTGTGCCTGGAACAAGTTCAACCCAGTGCTCATCCTCGTCGTGCCAGATAACGGTGGTTGACCCGTCGATCGGATCAACTCGAAGCGCATTGAGAGTTCGTTGATCACGCGATTGCACAGTCAAGAGAGGTCCAAATGAGTCCCAAGACGCTCTCGCCACATATTCGAAGGCAGTGGCATCCCACTCAACTGGAGTTAGCGCTCCTGATGAGAGATCGACAAGGTGGAAGGTGACCGTGGCATTCGCAGTTCCAGCCGCAGGGTATTTCATCGACTGGTGTCGTGCCCAGGGCTGCGCCGGGTCGCTGAGTGACCACTCAGACACGGGGCTGTTATCGACGCGGGCGAGGAGAAGTTGTGTGCCATCTGGCGACCACCAATGCCCGCGCATCCGTCCCATTTCCTCAGCGGCAATGAACTCGGCCACACCCCACCTGGTGTCAGCGCTGTCGCTGCTGAGTTCGATGAGCGGTGTCTGGGGTGCCGCTATCGATACGACCTTAAATGTGGTGCCGGTTACGACGGCGAGGCGTTGACCATCCGGCGAGAGTCGCGGATCAAAGGCTCCAGCACCGACTTCAACTGCGGTGAGTTCACCTGTGGCGAGGTCTACCCGAAAGACGCTTCCCGACACGGTGAACACTGCGGTTGTGCAGCCATGGTCAGTGTCGTATGAGGTGATGCCCTCGGCCGACTCACGGAGGCGTTCACGAACGGCCCGCTCGGCATCTGAGCGTTCTGATTTGGCGTTGAGTTCGCTGGGATCGACAATGAGCCGCTCGCGACCTGTGTCCAAATCACATGCCCAGAGGCAGGTGACGGGGTCGCTACCGCTCTTTGATCGCGCAAAGAACACGGTTGAGTGGTCAGGACTTATTCGGAGGTCGCGTGGTTCGCCGAGGGAGAAGCGGCGCGTTCGGGCGTACTGGCGTGGGAAGGAGTCGGTGGTCACCGCTCAACGCTTCCCGCAGTGATCGCTGCTGCGGCGACATCCCAGGCGGCATCNGCGTCAACCTTGGTGAGCACCGTGCAGTTCGCAGCGGGCCGATCGATGAGGGTTCGTTGATCGACAACGGTCATTCCTCGAGTGTGGTTGCCGTCGATAACGACGTCGACGAATCGTTCTTCCGACTCGAACAGCTGACGGTGGCTGAGTGCAAGCACCGCAAGAGGATCGTGAACGGCTGCGCCTTCCATGTCGTCGTGACGTGAGCTGTAATTCGCAGAAAAGAAATCGAACAAGCCGGAGAGCACGTGTGCGAGTTGCCCGTCAATTGCTTTCACCTGTTCGATGCGGGGCGCTGTCGCTTGAAACTGGTGGGTGACGTCGAGGCCAGCCATGATGAGAGGGAGGCCCGAGTTGACGACGACCGCAGCCGCGTGCGGATCAGCCCAGAAATTGAATTCAGACATCGCAGTGCGATTGCCAAATGTGCCACCACCCATAAACGAGATGCCGGCGATGAGGTCTCCGAGCGAGGGGTCGCTTCGCAGCGCAAGAGCAATATTCGTCATCGGCCCGGTGACGACAAGGTGGCAGCCAGGGTTGGAGCGGGCAGTTTCGATAAGGAATTGAATGCCGTCGGTTCCATCAAGCGGCCGAGTCGGTTCAGGAAGGTCAGCGCCGTCAAGACCACTTTCACCGTGGACGTATCCTGCAAATGCTGGCTCAACCACCATCGGCCGACCGGCCCCTGAGTGCACCTCGACGTCAAGAGCGAGCATGTGTCGAAGCACTCGGGCGTTGTGAGTGGTCCTGTCGAGCGGGGCGTTACCCGCCACNGTTGTGATGCCCAGTAACTCGCATGTGTGTGCGGCGACAACGATNGCAACCGCGTCGTCGTGGCCAGGATCGCAATCGAGGATGATGCGGGGCTTCGAAGATGAACTCGTCATGGAGTGATCATGCCACCTCCCAGCAGGTCGCGTCACGGCCGACTTAGTTCAGGGGTTCAAACTGNTGATTACTCATTACCTGAACAACCTCACCCACGTGCTCGCCCTCGAGAAGGTGAGCGAGCAGAGCGGGGTCGTCACTTTTGCCAAATGTGCGCCGACCATCGGCAAGTCTGATCGCTGCCCAGGCGGTTTCTGGCTGAGATGTCCGTCCATGCATGACGGTATAGGCCTCGATGTGAGNGGTGGTGTCGTGAGATGCGGTTTCAGCGTCAGCCCAGCCCGNCTTNGGAAGAGCATCGATCTCGNCTTGAGGCTCGGCATGTCNGAAATCTTGAGATGGNGGTGTNGTCGAATAGGTGCCAAACGCNTGCTTCGTCACGAACCCGCCGTTGGCCCACACCAGNCCTNTAGATCCTGGNTCGTTGCGNAGGGTCTCGACCATNNTCGCNATCGAATGCATGACGTATTCATTCCATGGTCCGCCAGCAAATGAAAGCCCGCCGGTCTGAGTGAGTGGACGGCTTTCGCTATATGGGTCGATACCGAGAGAGCGAGCACCGAGTTGCACCGCCGAAGGAAAACACGAGTAGAGATCGAGATGAGCGATGTCATCGATATCGAGTGAGGCCAACTCGAGTGCTTGTCGACCGCCCAACTCAACGGCAGGTGTCTGAGAGAAATTGTCACGATCGGTGATGAACGGATGTTCGTGGCAGTCAGTACCGCTAAGCGGGAAGACCCACTGGTCTCTCGGCGCCCCGAGTGACTCCGCATGCTCAACCGAACAAATGATGATCGCTGCTGCCATGTCAACGTCATTATTCGAGTTCATCGCTTTTGTATAGGGGTAACCGACCATGCGGTTTGACTCNGATGGCGTGGTGATCTCACTCGGGCTCAGNGATTGNCGNAGCCAGGCATTNGGNTTCTGCTCTGCAACGGCGCTAAANGCTGACCACATACGACCGACATCGGCGAGGTGTTGCTCAGGGCTGACACCCCTGGCAGCTCTGATTGCTGTTTCAAACATTGGGTACACCTGCACCGGCATGATGAGACCCAGTTCGGTCTCCTCTGCGTTTGACATTTGCAGGTCGTGACCCCATGTTTCTGGTGGTTCCTGCTCGAGTACTTCTGGATCGACTTTCGGCCAGTCAAGATCAATGCCCTGCTTCCGGGCCCGCATTCGTGAGCGCCATGTTTCGCCGCCGACAAGAAGTGCGCAGTTGAGCTCTCCTCTAAGGATTCGTTGCGAGGCAGAATTGACGAGAGATTGAGGCGAGTTGCCGCCCATTGGGGTAACGACTCGGCGAGGGCTGATACCGAGNCGGTCAGCCACAACACGGGCCGGGTCGCCGTATCGCCACGACAAGGTGTGAACGATTGCGAGCACATCAGCTGAACGAATCGGGTCACCANTTGNGGTTGCATCNTNNGCCGCTGATCTGATGGCGTTCGCCATCAANACGGTTGCATCGGCAGCCTCACTCGGGTCGTCGACCCGCTGTTGNACTTGGCCNACGCCGATGATCACTGGTGTACGAGNTGAGATTGTTGGCACGTCCGTGACCCTAGGCATGTTCGGCCGTACACTTTGCAGTCGTGGCGACCATCTCTTTCGGCTGTGATCACGCCGGCTTCGAACTCAAACAACACCTCATTGCCTATGTCGAAGCGGCGGGTCACCACGTGATCGACCTCGGCACGCACTCCACCGACAGCGTCGACTACCCAGAATTTTGTTCAGCTGCCGGACAAGCTGTGCGCGATGGCGAAGCTGATGTTGGCATCGTGCTCGGAGGAAGCGGGCAGGGCGAACAGTTGGCGGCAAATAAGGTCCGAGGTGTTCGGGCNGCGTTGTGCAATTGCCTGTACACCGCCCGCATGGCAAGACAACACAACGATGCCAACGTGCTGTCGATTGGTGCTCGAGTTGTCGGTGTGGGACTCGCCGAAGAAATTGTTGACACCTTTCTCTCAACCGAGTTTGAGGGAGGCCGTCACGCAAGAAGAGTCGATCAACTCAGTGCTCTCGAGGAGGAGTTCTAACCATGCCGTTCCCATCTGATGCGCAGCCCGACCTCGAAGTTGAGGCGTTACTNGAGGCCGAATTTGATCGACAGCAAACGGGTCTGCAGCTCATTGCCAGTGAGAATTTCACTTCCCCTGCGGTCATGAAGGCTGTTGGGTCAATTCTCACCAACAAATATGCGGAGGGCTACCCGGGCAAGCGCTATTACGGCGGTAATCAGATCGTTGACTCGATTGAGTCGATTGCGATTGAGAGAGTGAAAAGTTTGTTTGGAGCCGACCACGCAAACGTGCAGCCACACTCCGGNGCTAACGCAAATATGTGCGTNTATCAGGCGTTGCTGTCACCCGGTGACACCGTGCTCGGGCTCAGTCTTGACCACGGTGGCCATCTCACACATGGTTCCCCAGTAAATGCAAGCGGGCTGCTGTACAACTTTGTGTCGTTTGGTGTTGGTGCTGAGGAACGTATCGACATGGACCGCGTTCGTGAGCTTGCAGTAGAGCACCGACCGAAACTCATCGTGGCGGGTACGACGAGTTACCCCCGCCGGCTCGATCCCGAGCCGTTCAAAAAGATCGCCGACGAGGTCGGTGCGTTGCTGCTGTTTGACATTGCTCACCTCGCCGGGCTCGTTGCAGGTGGCGCCCATCCGAACCCGGTTCCTTTCGCTGATGTCGTGACGTTTACGACACACAAGACCTTGCGAGGCCCTCGTGGTGGTTGCATTCTGGCGAAAGCTGAGCATGCTGCCGCAATCGATAAAGCGGTATTTCCAGGTTGGCAAGGCGGCCCGTTAGAGCATGTGATTGCGGGCAAAGCGATTGCGTTCAAAGAGGCGGCGTCACCTGAGTTTGGCGAATATGCCCACCGGATTGTCTCGAACGCCTCTCAACTTGCCGATTGTCTCGCTGGTCATGGGTTCAGAATGGTGTCGGGTGGCACCGACACTCACATGATCGTCGTTGATCTCCAGCCCTTTGACGCAGAACTGACCGGCAAGGAAGCGCAGGCCGTTCTCGACGATGCAGGTATCACGTTGAATAAGAACACGGTTCCTGACGATCCCCGAAGCCCATTTGTGACTAGCGGTGTTCGCATCGGGACACCGTCGGTTACGACCCAGGGAATGGGGGCTGTCGAGATGCCGGTGATNGCNGATCTCATCGCTCGAACATTGCGTCATCGAAGTGACGCGCAAGTGGTCGCTGAGGTCCGTCGAGAGGTTGCTGATCTCTGTGAGAGGTTCCCGGCGTACTGAGCCGTATCGGGTCTAAGGTCACGCCGTGCCGAGCCTATTTGACTACCTCATCATTGGGTTCGTGGCGGCCGCAGTCACNTTTCTGACCACTCCTGTCGTGAGCCANNTCGGGCAGCGGCGAGGTTGGGTTGCGCAACCTAATGACCGAAGTGTTCACACAACAGCGATTCCAAACGTCGGTGGTCTCGGAATGCTGCTCGGGCTTTTAATTGCGCTTGCGTTCGCACAGTCGCTTGATCGTTTCGACGCGCTCTTCGATAGGAACATNGAACAGATTGGTGTNATTCTCGCNGCGCTTGCCATCACCGCCATCGGATTCTTTGACGACACCCGAGATCTTGCTCCTCCGGCCAAAGTGACTGGCATTGTTGTTGCTGCAATGTTGCTGACGTGGTTCGGNGCAACGATGTACTACTTCCGAGTTCCTTATTTCGACGTATTTATTTTGTCGGGTGACTGGCAGCCGGTGGTGACCGTTATCTGGTTGTTAGGAATGACTCAAGCGATCAATTTGATCGATGGTCTTGATGGGTTGGCCGCAGGAATNGTCGCANTCGGTGCAGGANCGTTTTTTCTNTANGCNTTCAAATTGTCTGATCTNGGGCTCTTAAGCCAGCCCAACTTGGGGCCTCTCGTCGCAATCATCGCNGCNGGAATTGCGATTGGATTCCTTCCGCATAATTTCAANCCGGCCACCATCTTTATGGGCGANGGGGGNGCGTTCCTTCTTGGTCTCCTTCTTGCGGTTGCGACAGGCATGGTTGGAGGCCGAGCTGATCCATTGACCCAGGCGTTCGTCGGTCAAACGTTTTTCTTTCTTGCNCCGTTAGCGATCCCAGTTCTCATTCTTGGTGTGCCAATTCTCGACACGCTATTCGCGATCGTGCGTCGTGCCTCACAGCGTCAAGCGATTGACGTTGCCGATAAGGGCCATCTTCATCACCGCTTAATGAACCTTGGTCATGGTCACCGACGGAGTGTTGCCATCTTGTGGACTTGGACGGCCTTGCTGTCAGCATTCACGCTGTACCCGGTGCTCACAGGCACCAACCCGACGTACCTGCCATTTGGAATGGGGGCGATCGCAATCGTGTTGTTCACGGTGTTACATCCGAGCGTGCGCCGAAAGCGGGCTGAAGAGATTGAGGCGGCACTGCTTCGGCCGGCATCTGAGCAGATCACCTCAGACGACTGAACTTTGCGCATCTTCACCGCNGGAAAATGCCAAGAAACTGCAACACGAGATGGTTGCGAACGCCGGNGAACATCGTCTAGTTTTTCGTGCGTTGTCAAGCACAGATGGTGCTTGTTAATGACTCGCTCCCTCCTATGAAGTTGCTCTTTACCCAAGCCCGAGATTCCCGCGCTGGCGGAGCCGACGACAACTTGGGTCGCGGTATGGAAACTGCGCTCCTTCTTGCGTTCTTTCTCGGAATTGGCTGGCTTGTCGACCGATGGCTGGGAACTCGCCCGCTCTTCATGATTGGACTTGTGCTTTTTGCTGCCGTCGGCTCCTTCGTCAAGATGAAACTCGACTACGACAGCCGGATGGAACGTCTTGAAGCAGAGCGACGTGACGCTTCACAAGCGAGGACGACTCGATGACGACTTCAGATATTTCGACACCCGAACTCGATGGCAACCCGATCGAAGTGCGAATTTCGCTCGACATGGTCAAGCGCGGTATTTATGTCACCCCTTTGATCATTGCGGTGGCAGCGATGCCCTGGGGCGGCCCCGGCGCGTTGTCGGCGGCGTTCGCTCTTGGACTTGTTTTTGTCAACTTTTTGTTGGCCGCTGCACTCGTCTCAGGCGCCGCAAAAATTTCTACCGCATTAGTGATGGCCGCCACGTTGTTCGGCTACCTCATTCGTCTAGGATTGATCCTCGTTGCCTTCCTTCTCGTTCGTGACGCATCATGGATTTCGCGTCCCGCACTCGGAGCGACCATAATCGTGTCTCATATAGGACTCCTCGTGTGGGAGTTGAAGTACGTAGCAATCTCGCTGGCTCACGCTGGCTTAAAACCTGCCCGCCCGTAGAAACAACAGGAACGAAACAAACGTGTTCGCACTCGAATTTCCACCAATTAACGAAATACTCCGCTGGAGTGATGTGTTCCCGTCGTTCAACAAGGTCGCCATTATCTCGGTTCTCGCTGCGGTGATTGCGTCGGTGATCTTCCTCATCGCCGGCAATGCCGACGGCTCGAAGGCTCCCAAGGGAGTTCGTAACCTCGCAGAAGCGATTGTTGAATTCATCGAAAACCAGATCGTCATGCCGACGATGGGTCGCGATGGCCTCGGGTGGACACCATTTCTTCTTAGCCTCTTCTCGTTTATTTACCTCTGCAACGTTCCGGGAATTATTCCGGTCATTCAGATGCCAGCAACTGCCCGAATGGCGCTGCCGCTATTCCTTTCTCTGCTCGTGTGGGTTGTCTTCATCGGCGTTGGCTTCAAGCACCAGGGCCTCGGATATCTCAAGAACTCGCTCTTCCCTCCTGGGGTGCCTGGGCCGCTCTACATTCTTGTGACGCCGATCGAGTTCATCTCAACGTTCCTCGTGCGTCCGTTCTCGCTGACAGTTCGTCTGTTTGCCAACATGCTCGCTGGTCACATCCTTCTCGTGACCTTTGCCCTTCTCACGAAGGAATTGGTTCAGGGCGGCAACATTGCCCTGGTTCCGGTCGGCATTTTGCCGTTCTTCATGCTGGTGTTCCTCACCGCGTTCGAGGTTCTCGTCGCGTTCTTGCAGGCTTACATCTTCACGATCCTCGCCGCCGTGTACATCGGTGGNGCCGCCCATCCTGAGCACTAACNCTCAGGACCGATTTCTCCCCTTACAAACCAACCAGGAGACAACCCCAACATGGAAGCATTCACCATTCTCGCTCAGGAAGCCGACAAGGCCGCAGCCGCCGCTAGTTCGGCCGGGTTCGCTTACGGACTCGCCGCAATTGGCCCCGGTATCGGCATTGGCTACCTGGTCGGTAAGTCCGTTGAGGCAATGGCCCGTCAGCCAGAGGCTGCCGGCATGGTCCGNACCACGATGTTCCTTGGCATCGCCTTNACNGAGGCGCTCGCCCTNATCGGCTTCGTGGTCTTCATCCTCATCGGTCTCTGATCANTCGATCCGGCATCGNCCGGNTCTCGTATACGTAACCGATNACTGCAGATCAAGGAGTTGACGTGCTGACAGCCGTCGTGACATACGGGTCAAATGGACCTGAAGTGCTCCTCTCCGCCAGCGAAGGCGAGGAGGGCTACTCCGAGTACACGTACGCGGATTGTTCGATCATTCCTGAAGGCAAAGATCCTTCAGAAAAGATCGAATCGCTAGGGAAGTGCGATCCGGGCCCAAGCCCGATCATGCCTGAAGCCAAAGAGTTGTACTGGGGTGCCGGTGCATTCATTCTCTTTGCGTTGCTCATGCGCTTCTTCCTGTATCCGCGCCTTCGTCGGAGCATGGATGCTCGCTACGACTCGATTCGTGGTGCGCACGCTGAAGCCGATCAGGCTCGCAGCGAAGCGGAAGCTGAGGTAGCCGCATATGAGGCTGCGCTCTCCGAAGTGAAAGNTGAGGCCGCATCTCGTATCGATGCTGCCCGCGCCACGTTGGAGCAAGAGCGCTCAGCGCAACTCGCTGAGGCGAACGCTCGCATCTCAAGTGCTCGAGATGCTGCTGCCGCAGAGGCTGCCGCTTCGCATGAAGCAATTCGAGGTGACATCGGTTCAGCGGCCGCAACCGTCGCCGCCCGCACCGTCGAACTCGCAACCGGGCGTGCCCCCGATGCGGGAGCCGTGTCGGCAGCCGTTGAGGGCTCAATGACGTCAGGAGTAACACGATGAACCTGATTGCCGCAGGGGGAGATATCGATCCGGCGCAGAGTGTTAACTGGCTATTGCCGCCACTCTCCGAACTGATCTACGGCGGTATTGCGTCGATAATCATTTTTGCCCTGATTTACAAGTTTGGAGGTCCTGCTGCGAAGAAGGGCATGGCCGACCGCACCGCAAAGATCCAGGCTGAGCTTGATGGCGCTGCTGAAGCACTCGAGTCGGCTCGCACCGAGGCTGAAGAGATTCGTCGTGCCGCCGGTGACATCGCTTCCGAGCGTGCCCGTCTCCTTGCCGAGGCCGATGAGCAAGCCGCTGCGTTGCTGTCAGAGGGCCGTGAGCGTTTGGCAGCAGAGATCGCCGATCTCGAAGCACGTGCAGAGGCTGAGTCAGCAGGTCTTGCGGGTCGCCTGGGAGACGAGCTTCGAGTTGAAGTGTCCCGGATCTCATCATCGGTTGTGGATCAATTGGTCGCCGAAACTCTTGATGACGCAACTCAACAAGCACTTATCGAAGACTTCATTCAGAAGGTAGGTGCCGGATCATGAGTGATGCACGAATTGAGGGTTACGCAAGAGCCCTGTTTGAAATCGCCCGAGCGGAGGGCAATCTCGACGAGGTTGAAGACGAACTGTTTCGGTTCGCTCGCTCATATGAGTCGAGCGATGCACTCCGTGCCGCACTCACCGATGACATGGTGCCGGCCGACCGCCGTCAAGGCATCGTAGAAAGTTTGCTCGAGGGTCAAGCGACCTCGACGACCATGCAGTTGGTGTCGATGGTCATTGGTTCCGGCCGTGGNCGTGATCTTCCTGAGATCATCGACAGCCTCGTCGCCCGAGCATCGGCCTCAAAAGATCTCGCAGTCGCAGAAGTTCGCACTGCGGTAGCCCTCTCAGATGACCAGGTGAGTCGCTTGAAAGCAGCGTTGACCAATTCATCTGGGCATGAGGTGAATTTGAAAGTTGTTATTGACCCCACCGTGATTGGTGGAGTTATCGCAACCGTTGGTGACAGCGTCATCGATGGAAGCGTTCGTACCCGTCTTGATCAGTTGAAGAGCCGTCTCTAGGAGAACACGTCATGGCTGAACTCACACTTTCCGCTGCCGATATTGCGGCAGCAATTACAAAAAACCTCGATGGTTATGAGCCATCGGTTGAGGCTCGTACCGTCGGACGCGTCATTGAAGTCGGTGACGGTATTGCCCGTGTTGCTGGCTTGCCTGACGCTGCGGTGAACGAGCTTCTCGAATTTCCTGGTGGGGCTCTCGGTCTCGCTCTCAACCTTGACGAAGGTTCGATCGGTGCAGTGGTCCTCGGGTCATCAGACCAGATCGAAGAGGGCCAGTCGGTAACGGCTACCGGACGCATTTTGTCGGTGCCGTCAGGCGACGGCGTTCTCGGTCGCGTGGTCAACGCAATCGGTGAGCCGGTTGACGGCAAAGGTGACCTTGTTGGCGTTGAGATGCGTCGTATGGAAATCCAGGCCCCTGGCATCATGGGTCGCAAGCCGGTGCACGAGCCCTTGCAGACCGGCATCAAGGCGATTGACGCCATGACGCCGATTGGCCGTGGTCAGCGTGAGCTCATCATTGGTGACCGCAAGACGGGTAAGACCACGGTTGCAATCGACACGATCCTGAACCAAAAGGGACAGGGCGTGAAGTGCATCTACGTTGCGATCGGCCAGAAGGGNTCAACCGTGGCTCAGACCGTTGAGACGCTTCGTGAGGCCGGCGCTATGGAGTACACCGTCGTGGTGACCGCTCCTGCTGCCGACTCGGCGCCGTTCAAATACCTTGCTCCATACGCCGGTTGCGCAATGGGTCAGCANTGGATGGAAAANGGNGAGCACGCCCTCGTTGTCTATGACGACCTTTCGAAGCANGCNGAGGCCTATCGTCAGCTGTCGCTGTTGNTGCGNCGCCCACCNGGCCGTGAGGCGTATCCCGGTGACGTCTTCTACTTGCACAGCCGTCTCCTTGAGCGTGCCGCAAAACTCTCCGATGAGAACGGCGCAGGCTCACTCACCGCTCTTCCGATCATTGAGACGAAGGCTGGCGACGTGTCAGCGTTCATTCCGACCAANGTGATTTCGATCACCGACGGTCAGGTGTACCTGCAGGACAACCTCTTCAAGTCAGGTGTTCGCCCCGCAGTCGACGTGGGTATCTCGGTGTCACGAGTGGGTGGCGCAGCACAGATCAAGTCGATGAAGGGTGTCGCCGGAACGCTGAAGCTCGACCTCGCCCAGTTCCGCGAGCTCGAAGCATTCGCAACCTTCGGCTCAGAGCTTGACGCAGTGTCGAAAGCGCAGCTCGAGCGTGGCTACCGTCTCGTTGAACTGCTGAAGCAGCCCCTCAACAGCCCAATGTCGGTTGAAGAGCAAGTGGTGTCGATTTTTGCTGGCACTAAGGGTTACATCGACGACGTTCCAGTGGCCGATGTCGGCCGCTTCGAAGAAGAACTTCTCGAGTTCATGCGAACCCGTCACGCAGGTCTCTTGCAGGAGATCCGGACTTCAGGTGTTCCTGACAGCCTCGACGACATCGTTCAATCATTCAAAGACTCNTTCGTTGCAGCCAGTGCNGCATCAGGCGTGAACACCGATCCAGCGGCTGTCGACGCTGACGAAGTCGGCGACGCAAACTCCGACAAGACCCTCGCCACGGAGTGATCTAGATGGCAGGAGGTCAGGAGCGCATTCTTCGCGGTCGCATCAAGTCGATGCAGGCCACTAAGAAGATCACGCGCGCCATGGAACTGATTGCGGGTTCACGAATCGTGAAAGCCCAGCAACGAGTACAGGCTGCTGTGCCGTACTCGGAGCAGATCACCGAGGTCGTGAAAGACCTCGCTGCTGCTGGTGGCTCATCAGATTCACCGTTGTTGCTTGGGCGAGATGAGATTCGAACAACCTGCTACGTCGTGATCTCTGCCGACCGTGGACTGTGCGGCGGCTACAACGCCGGGGTGCAGCGTGCGGCTGAAGGTGAGATCAAAGCAGACACCCTTGCTGGCAAGGACTACCGAATCGTCATTTCAGGCCGTAAAGCCGAGAGCTATTTCAAATTCCGCAATTACAACGTTGCGGGAGCCTTCGGAGGGTTTAGCGATAGCCCGTCATACGAGAATGCTCGCGAGATCGCCCAGGCTGCGGTTGCGATGTATGAGTCAGGTGAAGTTGACCGCATCGAATTGGTTTACACCCGATTCATCACTCCTGGCAGCCAAGAGGTCGTGCTTCGGCCTCTGGTTCCGCTCACAGCGGAAGCGATCGAAGGCGGAGACGGCAAGGCCGGATCAACCGATGGCAGCGGTGGAGACTACGAATTTGAACCCGATCCATCCACCATTCTCGACACGCTGATCCCTCGGTATGTTGAAGCTCGCGTGTATGCCGCATTGCTGAACGCAGCTGCGTCTGAGCACGCCTTCCGGCAGCGAGCAATGAAGTCGGCAACAGATAATGCCGAAGAGCTGATTAACAATCTCAGCATCATTATGAACCGCGCCCGTCAGGACGCGATTACCACCGAGATCATGGAGATCGTTGGTGGTGCCGAAGCCCTCGGTTCGGGGAATTCCTCGACCGCCCAATATGTCGACCTCCTCGGAGAGTCGCCCGTCCCAGCAGCACAGCACGGAGACAACTGACATGAGCATGACCGAAACCGAACTCGCCTCAGGACGCGTCGTCGCAATCGCCGGACCGGTGATCGACGTCGAGTTCCCCCGTGGTGCGCTTCCAGAACTCAACACTGCGCTTGAGTTCGACATCATCGTCGATGGACAGCCGCAACCAGTGTTGGCAGAAGTCGCACAGCAACTTGGTTCTGGCCGAGTTCGCGCCGTGTGCTTGAAGCCGACTGACGGCCTCACCCGAGGCACCACCGTTCGCAACACAGGGCGCGGTATCACTGTGCCAGTGGGCGACAAGGTGCTCGGACACGTGTGGAACGTGTGGGGTGAAGCACTCGACAACGACCCAGACGGCTTCGACCAGATGGATCGTTGGGAGATTCACCGTGAAGCTCCATCGTTCGACGCTCTTGAGCCGCAGGCTCGCATGTTCGAGACCGGCATTAAGGTCATTGACCTTCTCACCCCATATCTCGCCGGTGGCAAGATTGGCCTCTTCGGTGGTGCGGGCGTGGGCAAGACCGTGCTCATCACCGAGATGATTAACCGTGTGGCATCACAGCACGGTGGGGTATCGGTGTTTGCCGGTGTTGGTGAGCGCACCCGTGAGGGCACCGACCTCCGTCTTGAAATGATGGAGTCAGGAGTGTTTGAAAAGGCCGCCTTGGTCTTCGGTCAGATGGACGAGCCGCCGGGCGTGCGTCTTCGCGTTGCGCTTTCAGCGCTCACGATGGCTGAGTACTTCCGCGACGTTCAGAACCAGGACGTGTTGCTCTTTGTCGACAACATCTTCCGTTTCGTGCAGGCGGGTTCAGAGGTGTCAACGCTGCTCGGACGTATGCCATCAGCTGTGGGTTACCAGCCAACGCTCGCTGACGAGATGGGTCAGTTGCAGGAGCGCATTACCTCAACTCGTGGTCGTTCGATTACGTCCCTGCAGGCCGTTTACGTGCCCGCTGACGACTACACCGACCCTGCGCCATTCACGACCTTCACGCACCTTGATGCAACTACGGAGTTGTCCCGTCAGGTCGCAGCGCTCGGTATCTACCCTGCTGTGGACCCGTTGGCGTCAACCTCGACGATCCTCTCACCAGAGGTGGTTGGAGATCACCACTACAACGTGGCCCGTCGTGTGCAAGAGACTCTCCAGCGCTACAAGGAACTGCAGGACATCATCGCCATTCTCGGTCTTGACGAACTCTCCGAAGAGGACCGTCTCACCGTTAACCGCGCCCGCAAGGTGCAGCGCTTCTTGTCACAGCCATTCTATGTCGCGGAGGTCTTCACCGGTCTCAAGGGCGAGTACGTACCTGTTGCTGAGACGGTCGAATCATTCGAGGCTCTCATCGACGGTGAACTCGACGACCTTCCTGAGCAGGCATTCCTGAACGTTGGCAACATTGATCAGGTGCAGGCGAAGGCGAAGGCTCTGAGGGAGAGCTGATCGATGTCAGCCACCATGAGCGTAGAGGTGGTATCGCCAGAGGCGGTGCTGTATTCGGGTGAGGCCACGATGGTAATCACCCGTACCCTTGGTGGTGGAGAGATCGCCTTTCAGCCAGGTCATGCCCCATTTCTTGGAGCGCTGACAGAAAGCCACACTCGGGTGTTCCTTGCCGACGGCTCAACTGAAGACATCGCCGTCCATGGCGGATTCGTCGAGGTGAGCAACAACAAGGTGTCGATACTTTCAGATACTGCGGAGATTGCCTCACAGATCGACGTTGAGCGGGCAAAGGCTGCAAAAGANCGGGCGGAATCACAGTTGCGTGGAGAACATGAGACAAGCGCGGTTGCAGCGCTCGGGCGGGCAAACGCTCGTCTCAGTGCCGCCGGCGTTCAGGTGTAGTCGATCGCCGAAAACTCCTGAAGTTTCCGCACTCTGTGGCGGGCATCGANAAANCGCACNGTTCCTGATCGGGATCGCATCACNAGACTTTGNGTTCTTGCGCCGCGCCCGTCGAAGCGAACNCCTCGGAGGAGTTGGCCATCGGTCAGTCCTGTNGCGGCGAAGAAGCAGTTGTCGCCTTGAACNAGATCATCTTGGCTGAGCACCCGACTCGTGTCGATGCCGGCAGCCTCGACCTTCACTCGCTCATCATCTGATTGCGGATCGACGATTGCTTGAATCTCTCCCCCCATGCTCTTAAGAGCGGCAGCGCTAATCACGCCTTCAGGAGTGCCACCGATACCGAACAGAACGTCGACACCGGCATCAGGCCACGATGTTGCAATNGCNCCGTACACGTCGCCATCACGNATCAGCCGGATGCGAGCACCGGTNGAGCGAACCTCGTCGATGAGNTCTTGATGTCGAGGCCGGTCGAGNATCACGGCGGTGAGGTCGCGCACNGTNGTNTGCTTGGCCTTTGCGATCCNTCGNAGGTTTTGTGTNGGGCTTGCTGTGATNTCNATACAGCCGACAGCNTCGGGCCCAACCGCAATTTTCTTCATGTANAACGANGGGCCCGGNTCAAACATTGAGCCGCGCTCACCNACNGCGATCACTGACAACGCATTNTTGAGACCGAGGGCGGTCAGNGTNGTNCCGTCAATGGGGTCAACNGCGACATCAACNTGNGGGTCAGAGCCNTCTCCGACGACNTCGCCGTTGTACAGCATNGGGGCNTCATCTTTNTCGCCCTCACCGATGATGACGACGCCGTTCATCTGAACTGTGGAAAGGCTGAGGCGCATGGCGTCTACCGCTGCTNCNTCAGCACCCTCTTTGTCGCCNCGACCCACCCATCGTGCTGCNGCGAGAGCAGCTGATTCGGTGGCGCGCACAAGTTCGAGGGCAAGGTTGCGATCAGGGCGCTGGGCACTGGTGTCAGGCATACCCATACGGTAGTGCCGGAAGGTACCGTCATCAGTATGGGCGAAACNCCCGATATCGAGATGTGTCTTTCTGGCCGGGATATNACCGAGCCTCGACCCACACCCGATGGTGACGCNGTGATCTTTCTTTCTCGACCTTNCGGAGAAGCATGNTCGTTCGTTGAGGTTTCAGTTGACGGCGGANCNGAGAAGATACTTGAAATTGATACGCCACCGGCGGCGGGGCGTGGTGGAAGTGGAGGGGTTTGGTGTTTTGCTGACGAGGACGATGCAATCGTCTATGTGGCGCACGANGGCACGCTGCGGGTCTGGCCCGATCGGACACGCCCAGCAACAACGCTGTTGTCGGCAATGGACGGTCCGATTGAGAGTCCAGTACCGGTGGTTGGTCGCAATTCGGTGGTGGTGACCGCTGATCGTGGATCGGTGTGGGTGATTGCGATCGGCGACGGTGGCGTCGAACGCCTCGATGATGGCCGGCATGATTTCTGCGCAGACCCTGCCGTGATCAGCGACGGCGGAACGCAGGTGGTGACGTGGCAGGGTTGGTCGGTTCCCGATATGCCGTGGGACCACTCAGCTCAGGTGAGATGCAACCTTGATGCGCACTCCATCACCGTCATTGAAGGGAAGGGTCAGCAGCAGCAGATCACCGGTTCACCCCACGGCGTGTTGTCACTGCGAGACGACTCCGGATGGCTGAACGTGTGGTGTGACGAAACGTTGTTGATCGCTGATGCGGCTGAACANGGCGGCCCGTCGTGGGGCGCATCACAGCGCTCATTTGCGATCTCNCCTGACGGTGAGCACCTTGCGTTCACCCGAAANCTCGATGGNTTTGGCGAACTCTGTGTGTATTCGTTTGACGCTCAGAAGTGGGAACCGATCGGTCGTGGAGTGCACCATCAGGTCCACTGGGGCCACGGAGGCATCACGGCTCTCAGAAGTGGAGCGCGAACACCGAACCAACTCATCGCCTATCAGCTCGAAAGGGGATCATCCCCCACCGATAGCGAACGTTGGGTTCGCACTGTCCTCGGAGTTGGTCCGAGTGAAAAGTGGGCGTCGACTGAACTATCTGAGCCTTCCTGTGAAGAAACCGTCAGCGATGGCTATCGAATCTCTTTTCGTCGTTACGGCGCCGGGCTCGGNCGGTGTCTCGTGCACATCCATGGCGGCCCAACCGACCAATGGCAGGTCGAATTTCTGCCCCGAGTTGCGTATTGGCAGTCTCGAGGCTGGGATGTCATCATTCCCGATCCGCGAGGTTCGACCGGTCACGGCCGCTCGTTTACTCAGGCGTTACACGGCGAATGGGGCCGCGCCGATGTTGACGATGTGGCTGCGGTGATTTCTGAATGCCAGCGCCGGGGGTGGTCGACACCATCGACGACAGTGGTGATGGGGTCGTCATCTGGAGGAATGGCGGTCCTAGGTGTGCTCATCAACCACCCGAAGTCAGTCGCCGGTGGAATTGCGCTTTATCCGGTGAGTGACGCTGCATCCTTAGCAGGGGCAACCCATCGTTTTGAGGCCCATTACAACGACTCGCTCATCGGACCTCTCGGTGACCCCCGGTACGAAGAACGATCGATGGTCGGTCGAGCAGATTTCATTCGGCAGCCGTTGCTACTGATGCACGGAACCGAGGATTTGGTTGTACCCGTTGCTCAAAGTCGAGCTCTGCGAGACACCCTTCATGCATCTGGAGTCGAGGTGCGTTACACCGAATTTGAAGGGGAGGGGCATGGGTTGCGAAATCCCGAACATCGACGGCGAGAGTACGAACTGGTCGNCGCCTTTTTGCATGACGTTATTGANGGATNAAAATCTCTNCGGTTGCTGAACAGGTAGTGTCATCGCGTGGCNGATCAGCACGAGTTTGACGCAAATGATGACGAGACGGTGAACGTCTTCTATGACCTCACCGTGTGGGATGCCGATCAGCGGAGTGCTCTCGTTGAGTCTCTAGCGGCAGCTTCTGTCCCTCATGCATGGCGCGAGAACGAACTTGTTGTGCCAGAGTCCGCTGAAGACGTCACCGATGAGATTTTTGATCGACTCGAACGCGAAATTGGGCCGTTTCCCATCGCTCTCGGCGACGACGCCGAAGCCGTCGAATTTCAACTTGACGAATGGTCGGTATCTGAGCGCGGGGTGCTCGTTGAGCAGCTCATCGCAGGGGAGATTCCTCATCGGTGGCAAGGCGATTCGCTCTTTGTTATTGGTGATGCGGCTGACGATGTTGATGAACTCCTCGATGCGATCGAATCAGGAGACCTTGCAGTCCTTGATAGTTCAGCCCCNGACGGGGCTCTCGCNGCCTTGTTCTCAATCGGTGACAATCTTGCACGGTCAGTCGATGATGCAACAGCTCGTATGCAACTGTTCGGACTCGCACCCGAACTTGCTGAGTCGTCGCCCCCCTACGGGCTTGCGATGAACGTGTGGGCCTCGGTGATTGCTGCGGTGGATCAGTTAACAACCTCATTTACCGAAGAACCTTTCGACCCNGAACATATCGCAGTAGCGGCTCGAGATCTGCGAGATCTCTGCCGTCCGTGGGTNTGACTTCTCACCAGAACTCTGAGCACAAAACGACGCGTTGAACAGTCGTCGCTA
Source organism: Acidimicrobiaceae bacterium (assembly GCA_002727235.1). Lineage (GTDB taxonomy): Bacteria > Actinomycetota > Acidimicrobiia > Acidimicrobiales > Ilumatobacteraceae > Casp-actino5. The sequence continues at coordinate 36,378 of PBWL01000021.1, read as the reverse complement.
CGCTCGGCGGAATGCTGCTAGCCGAACTGGAAATCTTTCATTCCCGTTCAGCTCAGCCGACTCGCCGAGTTGCGCTCGGTCACCTGGTTCTGCCGGTCGAACCCGCTCCAGGTCTGGGAGGCATTCTCTTGGGTGCTGTCGTCGCTCGCCATGCCATCGAGCTCGCGAGCGATGACACCACTGGNCTTCGTCGGCTCATTAGCGATATCGGTGCTGGTCGTCGAGTGGTGCAGCCCCGAATGCGGCACCGCTACCAAGTCGATCGTCACGGGCTTGCGGTCAGCACTCATCGCCTCNTCGGTGAAGGTGAGGAAATGTCATTTGAATTCGCAGANCGTGGNGGNGACCTNGCACAGGTCCTNGGAGCGATTTACGCAATTGAACGNCTCGACCAGCAGCATCGATCATCNATCGCAGATGTCTTGATTCAGGCTCTGCGTTGGAAAGGGCCCATCGGGCCATCGATGGTGGCATTCCTCGCCGGTGCGCAAAGTTCATCACTCGCCGCTCTCGCCGATCCGCGTGCATGGGCATTAGAACGGCTCGGGTTTTCCGACTCCGAGAAGTCACCGTCATCTCGGGAAGTCTCCCGTCGTTATCGGCAGCAAATGAGATCGGTGCACCCAGATCATGGAGGAGACCATGAGGATGCAAGCGCAGCGATACGTGAACTTGCCGAGGCTCGTCGTATCTTGACGAAGTCGTAACGAGTTAGTCGCCGCTGATCTCTTCGAGCTCGCGCTGAGCGGTCTCAGGGAGTCCGACAACAACAAGAATCACGGCGACGACTTGTCCAAACATGAGCAACCCCATGACCGATCGGTAATCCCACCCGGTGTCAAGCAGTGCGCCGGCCCCGAGGAGGCCGGCAATCCCGCCGAGAAGGGCGGCAACGGTAAGCAGGCCAGCCGCACGGCTCCTGTTGCCTGTAGGAAAGAGCTCGGCTCGATAGACGGCGAGGGCGGGGTAGGCAACCCCGCCAAGAAGTCCACCACCAAACGCAGTGATCCACATCGGAACGCCTCCGAGGCTGAACGATGCGACAATGAGTAACGCCGCCAATGGAAGCGACATGGCGATGAGGCGTCGACGTCCGCGCCTATCTGCCGCCCGTCCACCAATGATGAGCCCAATCGCTGCTGGCGTTGCAGTTGCCAAACTAAACAGTGAGATGGCAGAGCCCGAAAGCTCTCGGACATCGCTGAGATAGCGATTCTGGAAGAAACTTGCCGGTGCGACCAGAAGATTTACCCCAACGAGGATTGCGGCGAGAGTGAAGAAACGTTTGCGATGCAACGGCACGCGCTCTGCGTGCGGCGCGCTAAATCGGCTTGATTCGGGAAGCCGTCGGGTTAGGTCAACTGCGATCACCAGCCATATAAGGGTGAGAGCAAACACCCATCTCCAGCCTGAAGGGCCGAGATCGGTAAGTGGTAGGGCCATGACAGCGATACCCGCACCGAGGCCGCTTGCCATCGCCATAATGCCAACGGCGTAGGCCCGCGAACCTCGTGGCATCTCCTCAGCGGCGATGACAGCAATAAGAAAGTCGAGTGCGAGGCCAAGCGGTCGCCCAATGCTCTGGGTTGTGACGAGAAAGGGAAAGTTGGGGGCGAGAGCGCCGGTGGCGGTNACGATCGGAGCGGTCCACGCCATCGCNATGACAATCTTGCGACGGCCAATTCGGTCGCCGGCGATAGCGAGAGGGATGGTGATGAGGATCCCTGCTCTTACGACAGATCCGGCGACACCAACGCCGGTATTGCCCACTCCGAAGTCATCTGCCGCNAACGTGACCGTTTGAGTGAAGACAGTGTTGGTGAATGCTGAGCTCATTGCTGCGGCAGCCAGCAGGCCNAGAATCATGACNTGNCGGGCNTTCAGGCGATCGGGTGGTGCCCACCACGGCAGAGANGGNGGGGTGNAGGNNAGATGANGGCGTCGANCCCCAAGTCGGTTGACAAAGAACATGATGGGAAAAAAGAACACCCACCCAAACCATGGGATATCGATNCGATACGAGGTGGTTTCAACGATCCTGTNGTCGTCGATGCTGACATGGCGTTCCCAATNAGAAAACGGACCATCTNCGAGGACAAACGTGTGGNTNCTGTNGTCACCTGAGGGTGAACGTTCTTCTACNACGAGGTCATGACGCGGTGTTGACAGNACNGATAGGAGATGGGGCGTTGCNTCCCAAGAACGCGTCACTGTTNNAGTGCCCCGACTTACCGTCACGGCGGGAGCATACTGTTGCAGTGTCTAATGAGAGGACGAGAATGACAGAAAAGGTGGTTGAGCCGGTCATCCGCATCGACCACCGGGGACCTTTACATGGCACTGTTCGTGTGCCGGGCGCGAAGAATTCTGTTCTGAAGTTGATGGCGGCAACAGTGCTTGCCGACGGGGANTTCAATCTCGACAACGTTCCTGAGATCGNTGACGTCGACATCATGTCTGATCTTCTTCGCTCGATTGGCTCCCAGGTCGACACCGGCAGCGATGGTTCGTTGCGCATCACCCATTCGGGCGAATTATCGACCAGCGTTCCCGCGGGTCTGGCAGGTCGTATGCGAGCTTCAATCAACCTGCTCGGGCCACTTGTCTCGCGGGTTGGCAAGATCGAGATTGCCCTTCCAGGGGGCGACGATTTCGGACTCCGACCAATCGATATGCATGTCGCCGGACTCGAAGCTATGGGGGCGACCTGCACATTCTCAGATGGCGTGCTCACAGTTAATGCCCCCCGGCTTGTCGGCGCCGACATCCGTTTTTCTTTTCCCAGTGTTGGAGCGACCGAAAATTTGGTCACCGCTGCAGTGTGTGCCGATGGGGTGACGACGATCGATGGCGCAGCTCGCGAGCCAGAAGTTGCTGATCTTTGCCGCTTCCTCGTNGCAATGGGAGCCCANATCGAGGGAATCGGCGAGTCAACNCTTCGAATCACCGGAGTGCCTCANGGGNCATTGCANTCNGNCTCACATNGCGTCGTTCCAGANCGAATTCAAGCGGCAACCTATATTGCATCGGTGGCGGTTGCTGGCGGCGAAGTCGACATGATCGACGCCCAGCGAAACGACATGCAGATGTTCCTTCACCGCTGCACTGAGATGGGGCTCGTGTTCACAGATCTCGATGGAATTGGTGTGAGGGCCACCGCTCCTGAACGACTGCGCTCAGTTGACGTACAGACTCTGCCTTACCCGGGCGTTGCAACCGACTACAAGCCACTCGTGATCGCGATGCTGTCGGTCGCTGATGGCTCAGCGGTGGTCACCGAGAACCTTTATCCGGGTCGGTTCCGATATGTCGACGAGTTACAAGCGCTAGGAGCAAACATCAAGATGCACGAGCATCATGCCGAGATCACTGGGGTGCAGCGGCTGTCAGGGACGTCCGTAATTGCGCACGACATTCGTGCTGGGGCAGCGCTTGTCGTTGCCGGACTGGCAGCCGACGGCGTGACAACGATCAGTGGAGTGGGCCATATCGATCGCGGGTACGACGACCTCGTCGGTCGCTTACGTGAGATCGGAGTCGGCATCACCCGAGGGTGACGACCCGCGAGCAATCTCATGTTCGGCTGCTGCTCGTTCGACACGCCGCTTCACGAGGGCGAGCAACGCAATGACGATCACGATCGGACCTGCGACGAGCAGAATTTCATCCCAACCGCCCTGATGTGCGAGCAGGTGAGAATGTTTAGCGTGCGAACCGACCACGGTTGGAGCGTAGGAGATGTTCTCAGTGTTCGCATCGCTCGACGGGGGTAAACCCGGCCCTGAATGGTTGAATAGAGGCGTCATGTTGGAAAAAGTTCTTGCGACGATTGAGGTCATTCGGCCCGTGCTTCAAGCTGACGGCGGCGATGTTGAACTCATCGGGGTAGACGAAGACACCGGTGTCGTCTCTGTTCGTCTCGTCGGAGCCTGCGGCACGTGCCCCGTGTCAACACAGACCCTCAAGGGTGGCATCGAGCGAATCATGCGGGATCGAGTTGACGGTGTCACCGAGGTCATTGATGTGTCGGCCGCGGAGAACGTCATCTGATGGCGCGTGCGTCAGCAGATCCAGAGGTTTTATTTTCGGCTGCACTCCGAGGTGACCGGGCTGCGACTGCACGCTTGCTGTCCCTGATTGAGCGAGGTGGCGAACCCGGCCGAGCGGTTGGGCGACTTGCGTACCCGAAGAGCGGTGAGGGCTACACCGTTGGTTTGACAGGTGCCCCCGGAGCGGGAAAGAGCACATTGACGAGTGCGACGATCGGCCATTTGCGCTCACTCGATCTTGAAGTCGCAGTACTTGCGATCGACCCTTCATCTCCGTTCACCGGTGGAGCGATTCTTGGTGATCGAGTTCGTATGCAAGACCATGCAACCGACACCGGTGTATTTATTCGGTCAATGGCAACACGAGGTCATCTCGGAGGACTCTCATTGGCGACACCCGAAGCGGTTCGGCTACTCGACGCCCTTGGACGCAAGTGGATCTTGGTCGAGACGGTCGGGGTCGGTCAGGTCGAAGTTGAGGTTGCTGGTAAAGCAGACACAACAGTCGTCGTCGTCAACCCGGGTTGGGGTGACAGCGTGCAGGCGAATAAGGCCGGCCTGATGGAAATTGCCGATGTGTTCGTGATCAATAAGGCTGACCGAAAAGGCGTTGAGGAGACTCGTCGAGACCTTGAACAGATGCTTGATCTGTCTGATCTCCCACATGATGCTTGGCGTCCAACAATCGTCACGACCGTCGCGAACACGGGTGAAGGAGTTCCAGAATTATGGGACGCCGTCCTCGAGCACCGCGAATATGCGGAGAGTTCAGGGCTGTTAGAGGAACGTCGTCGTTTCAGGTCATCCGAAGAGTTGAGAGAGATTGTTGCCAATCGCCTTCGGGAGCGAGCCCGAGAAATCTGCACAGGTGATCGTTGGGATGAAGTGACTGGAGAGGTCACCGAACAACGACTCGATCCGTGGTCGGCTGCTGACGAGATGCTTGCTCCGGTTGACGCCTGAGGCGGAGGCCTCCCTCTGCGCCCGATCGAGCGCACCAAGTTCGATGAGTCTTCGCTCTCGGTGCCATGTCACACCCAACTTTCGGGCAACTGCTGAGCCGGCGACAGCATCGAGGTCGCGGAGATATCTGAAGAAGCTGCGCATGCGCCAAAGAGGTGATTGCCTAAGTGGCGCACGAAGGTTTTTAGCGACCGACGAAGTCAGCCTTGCCCGGGCCGTGCTCCAAGAAACTCTTCACCCCGATCTGGGAGTCTTCTGATCGGAACACTTCGGTAAACGCCTCACGCTCAACTGCGAGACCATCATCAAGAGTGAGTGAGAGGCCCCGATCGATCGCTTCTTTGGTGAGTCCTTGGGCGACGAGCGCGCCCTTGGCAAGACTTGATGCAAGTTCGAGTGAACGCTCTCGGAGTGCTTCGTGCTCGACAACTTCGTCGGCGAGTCCAATTCGAAGTGCTTCTTCGGCGGCAACTTGGCGTCCGGAGAGGGAGATCTCTTTAGCTCGGCTCGCCCCAACAATGCGGGGGAGACGCTGGGTGCCACCACCCCCTGGAATGATGCCAAGCAAAATTTCGGGTTGCCCGAAGACAGCCTTCGTTGATGCGATTCGATAATCGCAAGCCATTGCGAGTTCGCAGCCACCGCCAAGTGCATAGCCAGCAACCTCGGCGATCACCATTCGCGGGAGCGCAGCGAGAGCACCGAGAGCATCATGGAATTTGCGAGTAATCATGGCGCCCTCTTCTGGGCCGCCAAACTCGGAGATGTCTGCACCAGCAGCAAAAATGCGCTCCCCTCCGGTCACGATGACCGCTCCTGGCAGGTCGGCGGCGAGTTCATCTGCGATCGCGTGCAGTCCTTCGAGGACGGCAGTGGAAAGCGGATTCACCTTTCCATTCGTGAGGGTGATGATCGCAACGCCATCGTCGCGACGTTCGAGATTGATGACAGATTCGGTGGTCATNTCTCNAGCATGACCGATTTGNTCAGCTGAGACCGAGCGCATCGAGGTANCACGCCATCATTCGNTGGGCGATCGCNGACCACGAATANGACTGCTCNACGAGTTGGCGNCCGTGAGCNCTNANCGATTCNGCGAGATGGTGGTCGCNGAGCACGGTNTCGATNCGNTCTGCGAGTTGGCCAGTATTGCCNGGTTCGAATGTCAAGGCNGCNTNGGTTCCCTCGACAATCTCTGCAAGGCCGCCAGTTTCGGCAATGACTAGCGGCGATCCTCCAGCGAGCGCCTCGAGAGCGACGACTCCGAAGGGCTCGTAGAGCGAAGGAATCACGACGCACGCCGACCGATGAATCATTGTGCGGAGCTCATTATCAGAGATATATCCGGGAAGATCGANGAGGTCGCTTACCCCGATGACATCGATTTGCGATTGCAGGTCGGCGAGNTANGAGCCACGGCCGGCGATCACACAGTGCACNTCCGGGTGGTGAGANCGAAGTTNAGCCANCGCTCCGGCNAGCACNTGGAAGCCCTTTTCGTATTTGATGCTTCCCCACGCAAAGATCAAGTTGGCGTCNGGTTGCTCANCAGCNTGAGNTGCGGGAGCAGCCCACCANGTTTGATCNATGCCACCNGGCACGCTGCGTACCGCTGCGGGNTCGAGNTCAAAATCTGTTGTGACCTGCCGACCGAGAATTTTCGAGATGGTGATGACGCGTCGTGATNCGACCGCTTGCCACCATTCGATGCCGTTGACATCTGAGGGNANGCCNGGAGGCACATGNCCCCCATGGCGACTGCGTTCGGTGCCGTGGAAGGTGGTGACGAGCGGGCAGCCATGNTGGCGGGCGGCCACCTGTGAGGCCCACGACACCTCCCAGTCATGGGCATGAATGATGTCGGCTCTCCAATCGCCGAGATCGGCAGCCGCCATGACGAAGGCGTGGTTAGCTGATGCAACCCGTGCGATCGCCCGATCGGGGAGCCACGGCAGATCGATCTCGACACGAAGAGTCCGAAACGAACCTGATTCGGTGAATTTCGAAGTGCCGGGGGTGAGGCGGGTGATCACAACAACTTCATGGCCGGCGTCGGCGAGAGCATGGGCGAGGCCATCGACGTGCGCGGCTCGACCACCCGATACAGCAGGAGGAGTTTCCCAGGAGAACATGAGTATGCGCACTGGCGCGCACCATAGTCTTTAAGAGTGACCAACGCCCGACTCGTCGAACCCGCACTGGGTGAGATCGATGTTCATCTCTTTAATGAGGGCACTCATCGGAGGCTTTGGGAGCTGCTCGGCCCTCAACATACGGCTGCAGGGATTCGGTTTGCGGTCTGGGCCCCAAACGCCCAGCGGGTTGAGGTGCTCGGAGATTGGGACGGCTGGGCCGGTAATGAATTGCACCCCGTGGGTTCTTCTGGAATTTGGGCAGCGGTGGTTGATGAGGCCGAGGGCGGTCAGTTCTACAAGTTTCGTGTCACGGGTGCCCATGGTCGCGAGGTGTTGAAAGCTGATCCAATGGCGCGACAAAGCGAGTTACCACCAGGTGATGCGTCCATCATCCCAAGTGATTCCATTGAGTTTGAGTGGAGTGATCGTGACTGGATGGCTGGCAGGGGCCTTGTGCTNCAAGGCGACAAACCGCTGCGAATCTACGAAGTGCACGCAATGTCGTGGCGCGCAGACCTCAGTTCATGGGAAGAAATTGCTGACGCCTTGATCTCCCATGTGCAGCGACTTGGATTTACTCACGTCGAGTTTCTGCCGCTTGCGGAACACCCCTTTGGTGGGTCATGGGGGTATCAGATCACCGGCTTTTTCGCTCCGACCGCCCGGCTGGGAAGCCCTGACGATCTTCGACGGCTTATCGACCGCCTACACGGCGCAGGCATCGGAGTGATTCTCGACTGGGTGCCTGCTCATTTTGCGAAAGATTCGTGGTCGCTTGGCAGATTTGACGGAACGGCGCTGTACGAGCATGAGGACCCACAACGGGGAGAACATCCCGACTGGGGAACATTCATTTTCAACACCGGGCGCAACGAAGTACGAAATTTTCTCGTGAGTAATGCGCTCTACTGGTTGCGTGTGTTCCACATCGACGGACTTCGTGTTGATGCGGTGGCGTCGATGCTGTACCTCGACTACTCGCGTGCTGATGGAGAGTGGACACCAAACGAACACGGAGGAAACGAAAACCTTGAGAACGTTGCGTTCTTGCAAGAACTCAACACGGTGATCGGCGCAGAGTTTGGCGATGTAGTGATGATCGCAGAAGAGTCAACCGCATGGCCGGGCGTCACCCATCCAGTTGACGCTGGTGGCCTCGGATTCAGTCACAAGTGGAATATGGGTTGGATGCACGACACGTTGTCGTACGCCCATCGTGAGGCTGTACACAGGCGATACCACCACGGTGATCTCTCGTTCAACATGTTGTACACCTATGGCGAGCGATACGTCCTTCCTCTTAGCCATGACGAGGTCGTGCATGGGAAGGGCAGCCTGCTGGCAAAAATGTCGGGCGACGACTGGCAGAAGTTCGCAACGCTGAGGCTGACGTATGGCTGGCAGTGGGCGACGCCCGGACCCCCGGTGTTATTCATGGGCTCAGAGTTTGCCCCTTGGTCAGAATGGAATGATGTGCGCGGAGTTGAGTGGTGGCTCGAAGACCACGCTCCCCATGCGGCGATGGCAGGGCTGATTTCTCACTTGAACTCTCTTTGTGATGATCATCCGGCTCTGTGGAGGTGTGATCGGGAGTCAGAGGGGTTTGAGTGGATCGACGATCGCAACGCAGAAGACTCTCTCTACTCATTCGTTCGCTGGTCGCCCGAGCATGATGACGCGGTTCTTGTTATTGCAAATTGGACCCCAGTTCCGCGGCCCGCTTTTCGGATTGGGGCGCCTCGAGATGGTTGCTGGAAGGTCGTTCTAGACACCGATGATGCTCGATTTGGCGGGAGTGGGTACCGCAAAGTCGCCGAAAGCCCTGATGTTGTTGATGTGGAGTCAGTCGAGTGGCAGGGCCGACCGAAGTCGATCGTCGTTGATATCCCGCCGCTGTCGATGTTGTGGCTCGTAAAGGTGTCGACATGAGCGCGATCGATGCGACCGAGCGTTCTAACGATCGCTCCCTTGCGGCGAGTTGCGCAGTGCTTGGAGCAGCAGTCGGCATCTTTGGTATCGCATTTGGGGTTGGTTCTGTTGCTGCAGGTGGTTCTGTGGCAATGACCTGCGTGATGTCGTTGCTTGTGTTCACAGGGGCGTCGCAGTTCTCAGCGGTCAGCGTGATTGCATCAGGCGGATCAACTGCCGCTGCGCTCGCCGGGGCTTCGCTTCTCGCGGCGCGAAATGGCGTCTATGGGCTCGCAATGTCGCGGACCTTGCGGGGCTCGTTCCTGAAGCGGATTGTGGCCGCCCAGATCACCATAGAGGAATCGACGGCGATGTCATCCGCCCAAGAAGAGCCTCGGGCCGCCCGGNTGGCATTTTGGTGTACGGGGCTCTCGGTNTATGTGTTCTGGAATGCGGGAACTCTNANCGGAGCGCTTGCAGGAAACGCGATNGACCCTGAAAAGTTCGGCCTCGACGCAGCATTCCCTGCCGGATTCGTGGCGATGGTCATTCCTCATCTTCGACACCGGAGCGGTCGACGTGCCGCTGCGATCGGAGCGGTGATCTGTGCGGTGACGATCCCCTTCATGCCTGCAGGAGTGCCGATTCTGTGTGCATCAGTTGGTGTGGTGGTGGGGGTAAAGCGACCATGACGTGGACCCTCGTGCTCGTGCTGTCGGCAATTGCCTACGCCTGCAAAGTCACCGGACTTGTCATCATCGGAGGCCGTGAATTGCCCGAGGTTGCTGATCGCTGTCTAAGTCTGATCCCCGCAGCGCTGGTGTCGGCGCTAATTGTGAATTCGACGATCGGGGGAGACGACGGCATTGTCGTTGATGCCCGTGCAGTGGGAGTGGTGGCTGCCATCCTCGTCGCCACAAAACGGACCCCACTCGTTGTCGTGATCGTGACGGGTGCCGCGGTGACCGCTGTAGTGCGGGCAATCGGGCTCGCACCTTAGAGATCGTTTTACAGCGTGGACGAAAGCATTGAAGCAGATTCGCGCAGCGCCAAAGCGGCCAATTCAGGTGGGACAACGTTGATCATCACACCGGTGCCGCGCTCGAAACCCGCCTGAGTGACCAGGTTCGGCCAAATGTGGATATGCCAGTGATAATCGCCATCGTGTTGATGTGGTGCACTATGGAAGCCAACGTTGTACGCAATATCTCCAAGGGTTGAACTCAGCACCTTCATTGCGTCTCGGAGGCTTCGACCAACTGCTGCTAGGTCAGCTTCATCCCCGTCTTGTAGGTGCGCGTGGCATTGTTTGGGAAGAATGAGCAACTCGTATGGAGTGCCGCTCCAGAAGGGACAGACAACGAGAACTGCATCATTTTCGAACACCACCCGTTCTCCGGCGGTGCGTTCAGCTTCGATGGTGGTACACGCAACACATCCACCGGCATAGCGCGCGAATGCACGTTCTTCTTCGAGTATTTCTCCAGGTACGAATGGCAGTCCCATCAACTGGCCGTGCGGATGGGCGAGCGAGGCTCCGGCTTCACGACCGTGGTTGACGATGGCTTGTGTGTAGCGGATATGTGGCATGGCCGCATGAGCGACGAAGCGGCGACGCAGCGAGTCCATGAATTGTTCGGCAGCGCTGTCATCGAGGTCGCCAAGATTTGAGGAGTGTTCGGGGGTATACACGAACACTTCGTGCAGTCCCGTTCCTTCGGCCTTTACATGCACTGGCCCTTCGTTACGAACGGAGAAACCGTCGTCACCTGAGAATGCTGGATACAGGTTTGGTACGACGCGAACCGTCCAGGCGCCAGTACCGTCAACGGTTTCGAGCGCTGGTGGAGTCGCCTCTTCGTTGCCCGGGCAGAACGGGCAAGGACGATCTTCAGGTCCATCCATCAGAGTCGAACGCGGAGCGAAGTCGTTTGGTCGTTGGGCACGTCCAGGGACGATGGTTACCCAGCGGCCGGTGAGTTGGTTAAGTCGTAGTTCACTCACAGTGCGTTAAGGATATGGCCGAAATGAGTCGGTTTGGTGGCATTCACCAAAGACATTTAGCGAGACCGAGAGTACACCGTGAGATGACGTCCATTTGCGGGGTCAAATGCTGACCGACTTGCATCATTGAATCTCGCGGTAACTTGCAGTCCGGCTGCGGTTGCCATTGCATCGAGTTGGTCAATGGTCGCGTAACGGATACTCCATGGCCGCAACCGCACACCTTGCTCTTCGGAAAATTCAATGAACTGCCCTTCGAGCAATTGGTCCGCCCCATGATGACGAGAGATCGACAGCACCACATGCGTTGCGGTCATCGATCGAATTGAGACGTCATCCACCATTCCGCCATCGGGTTGCTGCGGAGGAGTGAGGCCTTCAATGACCACTATTCCGTCAGGGGTAAGGGCTTGTGAGCACGCGTTGAGGCAGGCCTGTTGACGTTCTTGAGTTTCGAGATTGAACAGCGTGTTGAAGCCGATGAGCACTACATCAAAGGGGCCGCTCGGCATGTCATCGACCATATCGCCGGCAACCGTGGTGATCGTTTGTTGATGGTCCGCTGCGTGGAGTCGATCGAGCATGGCAGAACTGATATCAATCCCGGTCACCACAAACCCGTGAGACGCAAGAGGTATCGCAAGCCGGCCAGTACCTACGCCAAGCTCGCATAGTGTTCGGCCTGGGGAGCACTCATCGATAAGCGTAACGAGAGCCGAAACATCGCTGAGATCTCGGTACCAGTCGTCGTACACATCGGCGAATGCCTCGCCGTAGGTATCTGATTCGTAACCCTCCACACCTGCAAGTTAGCGACAGGTTGCCAACAACGTGTCTAGCCTGAGGGATATGGAGACTTTGTCGACATATCTTGACCACGCGGCGACCACGTCAATGCACCCGGAGGTGCTCGACGCAATGCGCCCATGGCAAGAGACACTTTTTGCGAATCCAAGTGGCAGCCACCGGGCGGCACGCACCGCACGGAAAGCTGTCGACGAGGCTCGCGAGGTCATCGCAGCTGAACTCGGCGTACAAGCCGGAGATGTCGTCTTCACCGGTGGTGGAACCGAATCAGATAACTACGCGATTTCAGGCTCGGTTCGGGCACGTGGCGGCACTGCGGTGTGTTCAGCGGTTGAGCACCATGCCGTGCTCGACCCGGTTGAACACCACGCCGGACGAACGGTGGCGGTCAACGCAGATGCTCGTATTGATGTCGATGACCTGAGATGTGTGCTCAACTCGATGAGCTCAGTCGGTCAAGAAGTTGCCGTCGTATCGGTGATGGCGGTGAACAACGAGGTGGGCTCTTGTAATGACATCGCTGAGGTCGCGTCAGTCGTTCGCGCCCATGCCCCCAACGCATGGCTTCACACCGACGCTGTGCAGGCAGCATGTTGGATCGACCTTTCAGAATTGACACAACATGTCGACCTCCTTTCGTTGAGCGCCCACAAATTTGGTGGACCCAAAGGAGTGGGCGTCATGGTGGTCAGTAACGGAGTGACACCAGAACCGCTGATGCGCGGTGGAGGACAAGAACGAGGGCGACGCTCGGGAACGATCGATGTCGCCGGCGCAGTGGGAACAGCAACTGCGCTCCACATCACCGGAAGCCAACGAGCCACCGTGTCGCAACGGGTGACATCGCTGCGTGACGAACTGCTCGACGCGATCACAGCAATTGACGGCGTGACCGAGACAGTGTCCCGATCGTGCACCGTTCCTGGAATCGCTCACATCTGCGTAAACGATCTTGACAGCGAAGCTCTACTCTTCATGCTTGACGAGGCTGACGTATACGCAAGCGCCGCCTCGGCATGCGCGAGCGGAGCAATGGAGTCATCTCATGTGTTGTCTGCTCTCGGCCTCTCAGATGACCTCCGACGTGGAGCGCTTCGACTCTCACTTGGCCGCACAACCTCATCTGCAGATATCGATCGAGCGATCTCCGTCATTTCGAACAGCATCGGGCAACTTCGTGAGCGCAAAGCGGCGAGAAAGCAGCGTGCGTGATGAGAGTGATGATCGGAATGAGTGGAGGAGTCGACTCTTCAGTCGCCGCNGCCCTGCTGCACGAGCAAGGCCACGATGTCGTTGGCGTGACAATGCGATTGTGGGGTGGCGAAAGTGACACGGGTTGCTGCAGCGTGTCTGATGTTGATGATGCGAGACGAGTAGCGCAACAGATCGGCATTGAGCACGTGGTCTTCAACTTCGCAGAAGAATTCAACGAGCACGTCGTGCAGCCGTACGTCGATGCGCACCAAAGTGGAATCACCCCGAACCCATGTATCGAATGCAACCGGCACCTCAAATTCGAAAGATTTGCAGAGCGAGCCGACGAACTCGGGTTCGACGCAGTCGCTACTGGACACCATGCGCGCATCGGTACTCATACAAACGGTCGGCTGCGCCTCGAACGCGGTGCAGATCTCGCAAAGGATCAGAGCTATGTGCTGCACATGGTGACGGCAGCCAGGCTTGAACACACGAGTTTTCCCATCGGCCACATGACGAAAGACGAGGTTCGCTCACATGCAGCCCGTCTCGGACTTCGCACCGCGGGCAAGCCCGATAGTCAGGACGTCTGCTTTATCAGCAGAGCCGACGGACGTGAACACTTTCTCGGAAATCGCATTCCATTGCGCAGCGCTCGGGTCGTTGATCGCTCTGGATCTCAGCTTGGTGAAGTTCCCTCTGTCGAGATGGTGACCCTCGGTCAGCGTCGAGGGCTGGGTGTGTCCGGCGGTGGCCCCGTTCGTTACGTAATTGGTGTCGACGTGTCTGATGACGAACCGACCGTTGTCGTCGGAGATGCTGACGACTTGTTAGTGAGCTCACAGAAAGTGCACTCAACGACATGGGTTGATGAACCATTTGAAGGCGACGCTCTCGCACAAACAAGCGCTCACGGTGAACCCCGACCCTGCCGTGTGACGTCGATCGGTGATCAAGAACTGCAAATCGACTGGGGCCTGCGTTCAACTCGTATCGCACCAGGTCAAAGCGTGGTGCTGTACGACCCCACCAATACGTGGGTCATTGGCGGTGGAATTGCTGAACGTTCACCGCTATAGCGCTCGGCGCTCGCTTAGCGTGGCGCCCGAAATTGTGCGAGCGCAGCNCCCGGNCGGCTNGGGGCGACAAGNGCCGCAGTGAGGTGAATCGCTTGACCCTCAGGNACTGAACGGCCGGCCGACATGATGACGGTCTCACTGCTTCGCANCGAGATCTCGAGTGCGGGCCCAGTTGCTGGCCCGGTGAGGTCGGCAGCCTTGGTTCCGGCTGAAGCGAGTTCNATATCGGACACCNCNTGGGAACGCCACATCGCNGTTTCCAACAACACCAGCGGATCGTGGATCACCACACCGGCNGGTACNAACACNAGCCATCGACATGAGAGNCGATGCCAGCGAGTCGACCCGAGCGCTCCGAGAGCGATGGCACCAACACCGAGAGCGACGGCCGCAACCCACTGTGCCCGCTCGGCTGCGATCACTGCCGAGGTGCCGCATGCGGCCATCAGCATCCACAAGAACACCGCTGGGATCANAAAACCGAGCGGCGGCCGAAGCGGAAAACGTTGCTCCGANCCATAGGCAGCGAACTGGACCCAGCGTTGACCGAGTTCAGCGCTCAGCATCGCAAACGCAGCGATCACACCGGCAACGAGCCCGAGCGTGCCGAGTGNGACATCACCACCTGCGAAGAGAACACCCGTCGCAGCTACCGGCCCAAGCGGGAGGGTGGTGCGAGCCAATGTCAGCATCAACGGCGAACCNACAAAGACGGCGACAGCGCCAACGATCCAGAGAATCCACAGCGTAAAGGTGGCAGTCACACCGCTATCGAGCGGGTTCATGGCCTGGCTTACGGCAACCGCAGTGACGACCCATCCAACCCGAGCCGACCACGAGAGAACGCTTTGAAAGCGAGACAGAAACGAGGGCGAACGCATTGAGAACCATTCTGTCGGGTATTGCGCCGTAAAGGGCACGCACGAATCGTGAAAGCGTCATCGATCATGCAACGATGTCGCTATGGCGAGGTCGCTCGACGGAATTNCACCAGGGGCAACNCTGGGNGTGGGGAGCCTTCCTCATCGCAGTGCGTCGGCAGCGGTCGAATTTTCGGTAAAGAACTTTGACCTGCCCGTGGTTCCGCGTCTACCGAGACGTTCTGGTGCTGAGTCACTCGCAAACCAAGCGCTCGTCGGCGTACCGGGGGTGGAGATGGGCCCGTACGGCACACTCGCCGTCGATGTGACCCGACTAGACCCAGAAGCTCCTGTCACGACCGACTTGCTGACCGACAACTTTGTCGGCTTCCGGGCATTCACCGAACTTGCACCTCAGCTAGGAGTCGACGGCCGATCCTTCAAATGGCAGGTGGTTGGACCCGTCACGCTGGGTCTCACTCTGTTGCGGGCAGGGGCACCCGATCACCTCGCATTTCGGGTAGCGACACANGCGATTAACGAACATGTCGCCACGCTNGGNTCGGTACTTGCAGAAGTGCTTCCGAATTCAATGCANCTCATCGTGTTCGATGAACCGTTGATGGTTGACCTCATGTCGAATGACTTCCCGCTTGCTCCTGACGCAGTCGCTGACATGCTGTCTGGAGTGATGGCCTCTGCACAGACATTTGGCGTCGTTGGCCTCCACTGTTGTTTCGAGGCTGATTGGCCGTCACTGCTCGAAGCCGGCCCACAAGTGCTCTCAATGCCGGCGACAGAAGCCGTCGTGGACGTCAGTGGATATCTTGACCGTTTTATGCAAAACGGTGGAAGGATCGCATGGGGAGCTGTCGGCACCGAGGGTCCCGTCGGCGTGTCAGCGGGCCGATCATGGAAAGCGCTCAGCGGTATCTGGTGCAAAATGGTGCAACGAGGAACTGACCCTGGAATGCTCCGATCACAGAGTTTGCTATCGCCACAAAGTGGCCTCGCCTCATACTCTCCTGCGGTGGCCGAAGAAATTTGCGAGTCGTTGCACAACATTTCATTGAGGGTGCGAGACCAAGCGTCAGCTGCAAAATTGGTGTTCGGCGCATAGCCGCCGTGATCCTCGCGTTCTCTCTACACTCGTCACATGGCCGAGGAGTCTCGACGCGTGACAACATCTGAGGAGGCTCGTCTTCGTATCACCGAGTTGCGGTCGTCTGTTGCCCGGCACAACGCCCTCTATTACGAGAACGACGCCCCGGAGCTTCCCGATGCTGAATACGACGTGCTCGTCCGAGAGTTACGTGAATTGGAAGCACGGTTTCCAAAGTTCGNTGATNTTTCTTCGCCCGCTCAGACCNTAGGTGGCGCTCCGAGCGCAACATTNGCACCAGTCCAGCACGCAATCCCAATGACAAGTCTCGATAATGCGATGGACGCAGATGAACTGCGGGCATGGGGCGAGCGGGTGCAGATCTCGTTGGAGGGTCAGCAGGTCAAATTTGTCTNCGAGCTCAAAATTGACGGTCTGGCGATGAGTATTCGTTATGTTGATGGCGAAATGGTGACTGCCGCCACACGAGGTGATGGTCGCGTTGGCGAAGACGTCACTGCAAATGTGAGAACGATCTCGGTCATTCCCCAGCGGCTCGTAAATGCCCCTTCGATTTTCGAAGTTCGCGGTGAGGTGTACATGCCGCGGGCTGTCTTTGAGACCTTGAATGATGAGGCGGCAAAGACCGGGGAGCGAGAACTCGTAAACCCTCGTAACGCAGCTGCAGGGTCATTGCGTCAGAAAGACTCGTCGGTGACCGCCCGTCGCCGCCTTTCATTCTGGGCGTACCAGATCGGTGATCGCAAGGGAGGGCCTGAGCACTCAACACATGACGAAGCACTTGCGTACATCTCCGAATTGGGGTTTCCGGTCAACCCTGAGGTGACGGTGTGCTCATCATTTGACGACGTTGTTGAGTTCTGCGAATCGGCGGTGGCTCGGCGTCACGACCTGGACTACGACGTCGACGGGGTGGTGATCAAGGTTGACGACTTAGCGCAACGCGAAGCACTCGGCTATACCTCTCGAGCACCCCGTTGGGCAATCGCGTTTAAGTTTCCACCCGAAGAGCGCACGACGACACTTCTGGACATTCGTGTGTCGGTCGGGCGAACCGGTAGGACGACGCCTTTCGCAGTGCTCGAACCTGTCTTCGTCGACGGTTCCACGGTGTCGATGGCAACCCTTCATAACGAAGATCAGGTGCGCATCAAGGACGTCCGCCCGGGAGACACGGTTATCGTGCGAAAAGCGGGTGACGTCATTCCGGAGGTGGTCGGCCCCGTGCTGTCCGAGCGCCCTAAAGGAACGGTCCCGTGGACCTTCCCGAAACGCTGTGAGTGTCCACTGAAGAGCGAGTTCGTGAGAGCAGATGGCGAAGCCGATACGCGGTGCGTCGAGCCTCAATGCCCATTCCAGCGGGATCAACAGATCATGTATTGGGCGAGCCGAGGCGCAATGGATATTGAGGGCCTCGGGGAACGTACGGTGGTGCAACTCACCGAGCGTGAACTCGTCAGTGACGTCGCTGANCTCTATCGGCTCTCCGNAGATGACGTTGTCGGTCTTGAGGGCTTTGCGCAACCGAGTGCCGAGAAATTGATTGCGGCGATCGATGAATCTCGCCGCCAGCCGGCGTGGCGAGTTCTTACCGGATTCGGTATCAAACATCTCGGGCCGACGGTTGCGCAGGCACTAATTGCTGCGCGTGGCTCAGTGCGAGGTGTCTTCACGTCGTCGGAAGCCGAGTTATCCGAAGTTGATGGAATTGGTGATGTGATTGCTCAGTCGGTTTCTCGGTGGTGGGAATTGCCGATGCATCGAGATCTCGTCGATCGGTTAGAGGTCGGGGGAGTTGTCCTCGACATCAATGACCGTGCCGTCTTAGAAAGCGAAGCACTCGAACACACCCTCGAAGGACGCGCCGTGGTGATTACCGGAACTGTTCCGGGATACACCCGAGACGAGGCGGGGGCGGCGGTTGTTGCCCGAGGGGGAACTTCACCGGGCAGTGTCTCGAAAAAGACGTTCGCCCTTGTCGTGGGCGAGGGAGCAGGTGCGTCAAAGCTCTCGAAGGCCGAAAGTCTCGGCGTACCGATTACTGACGCCACAAATTTTGAGAAACTTCTCTCGACCGGCGTGATCCCCGATACGGGAGGTTAGACGACGTTGAAGAACCACGTGTAGACGCGGGCGCGTTCGCGCCCATCTTCGATGGGCCAGAAGATCACGTCAACACGGTGGGTTCCAGATTCGAATCTGTCGATTGGTCCGTCGCTCGAGGGCGCATAGGTGAGCGTGAAGTTACCCGGCTCGAACACGGTCACAACAGGAACAGCCACTTGCTCACCGGGTTCAANACCTTCGGTCTGCACCTCGGAGAGATTGACCGTCTCGATTTCGGTGCCATCGATGACAAGCACCCCGGTGAGCCCGGGAGCTAGGTCGACAAAGACATCTGATTGGGCAAGAGCCTGCTCNGCATCGGGTACGGGCAACACCGATTCGATAGTGCTTGGAAGATCGGCACGTTCATCTCCGGTGACGCTTACGAGCACACCCCGAGTGACGAAAACGAGGCCGATCGCTATGAAAAGACTCACAATCAGAAGCGATCGATCTGAGCGCTTGCGCTCTTGTTGAGGCGCAGGGGTTGCTTCGTGCTGGTCTTCAGAAGTCACCTCCACATCGTGCCACCAATTCGGTCTCGACCCCAACCGCTGGTCAATACGAGATATCGTCATGGCGCTGTGGAAATTGACCCGCTTGAACCTGAAACACGTCTGGACGAGGTAATCGGTGGCCGATACNGGCTGACGTCGTTTGTCGCGAAGGGCTCGGCGGTGTCAATTGCGGACGCGTGGGACACGATTGACGAACGCGCAGTGCTGGTCAGATTGATTCGGCGTCGAGTGATGACGTCGCCGGGTTTTGTGAGCTCTTTTCGAACAGCGATGTCATCTGCGGTACTCGTTTCACATCCCAACCTTGTGGCGGTGTTCGACTGGGGCGTTCACGAGAGAAGTGATGGTGCACCTTCAACGGCGTACGTCGTTACCGAACGCTTAGAAGGAGGGAGTCTTCGCGACATCTTTGATCGTGGTCGTCGTCTNTCCTATTCGCAGGCCCTCCAAGTTGGACTTGACCTTTGTCATGGTCTTGCTGAAGCCCATCGACAGGGACACATTCATGGAGAGGTCACTCCATCAAAAATTGTGTTTGGAGCCGATGGGCGTGCCCGACTAGTCGACCTTGGTCTTGCGGCGCCTTTACAAGCGGCAATGTGGTCAGCGAGCGGCGGGCCCGACAACAACATGGTGCTGTATACGGCGCCAGAGGTCGCAGAGGGGCAACCGGCGACGGCCCGTTCTGATGTGTATGGGCTCGGTCTCGTTCTCGTTGAGTCATTGACAGGCAACGTGCCGTTCTCAACCGATTCGGCTGCGGCGACGTTGAGGGCTCGTGTCGGTCGAATTCTTCCGGTGACAGCTGACCTTGGCCCACTTGGTCGAGTGCTTGAACAGGCAGCCCGNCCTGAGGTAGATCAACGCGCCACNGCGGTGGAGCTCGGNATGGAATTTGTNAACGNTGCGCGCCGACTACCGCGACCCGAACCTCTACCGCTCGTTCTTTCAATTGACCCAGGCGCCGCAGCTGCACCTCGACAGGAGCCCGAAGAGGCGATAGAGCCCGAGCCAACATTTCAGACTGACCCTTCGACCGATGGGGCACCTCCTCATTCGGTAGGTCTGCCTCAGCAGGTGGATGAGATGCCGTCCGAGCCCAGTTCAGAGGAGCCCACCCACGCAGCTCACGACGGCTGCACTGACGCTGGTTTCGCGGCATATCAGGGAGTGGTCTCGTCTGAGGAGCCGGTAANCCGCCGCCCGCGATGGGTGCTGCCTCTAGTAGCCGTTGCCGTGGTTGCCGTCGGAGTCCTAGGTGCCCGAGCGTTGCTAACAACCCCGGTGTATCAGGTGCCCGTGCTCACCGGAATTGCCGAGGCAGAGGCTGTAAATATCGTGACACCATTCGAATGGGAGGTTACTGCTGTCTCGGAGCGATCTGATGTTCAGCCGGTTGTGGGTGCTGTCATCAGGACGAGTCCGGCCGCAGGCGATGAGCTACGCGAGGGCGGTTTATTCACGATCGTGATCAGTGAGGGGCCGGTTCTGAGGGAACTGCCTGAAGTCATTGCATTACCGGGTGCTGATGCGCTCNACATTCTTGACAGCGCAGGCTTCCAGCCGTTCACNGAAATTCTCTACAACGAAGTGATCGAGATNGGAGAGGTNATCAGTTGGGAGGTTCCCGATGNTCCTNNGATTGTCGCCGGCGATTTGGTAGAGCCNGGAACACTGGTTCGCCTTGTGATCTCGGGAGGACCGGCTCCCCGGGAGGTCCCAAATATTGTTGGTCTCGTCGTTGGGGTCGCCCGAGCGCAACTCGTGGGCACAGAAATCCGCATTGTCGAAATTGAGGAGGTCTACGACGAACAAAGTGAAGCAGGTCTCGTATTATCTCAATCTCCTCAACCGGGAGAGTTTGTTGACCGGGGAGGAACAATTGAAGTGTCGGTTTCGCTCGGCCCTGAGTTGATTGCATTTCCCTCGGTGCCTTCAGAATTGACGGTCGAAGAGGCTCAGCAACTTCTGAGCGATGCTGGTTTTACCGTTGAACTCGCTCTCGGTCCTGCAGATGGCATGGTTGACGACATCACGATCGACGGCGAAGAACCATCAGCTGGCGATCAGTTTCCCAATGGCACGCAGGTCGACATTGTTGCTACCTGAACCCGTTGAGTGCGAAGTGTAGTGACGACAGGTCAAGCGGACGTTCAGTCAAGGTCGGTAATTGCGAGAATTTCTTCGGCTACCGCATTAGCAAGATCATCCTGAGGGGTTGCTGCCTGCATCGCCATGATCTTTATGAGATCACCATCGACCTGAATGCCACCAGACATGAACGCTTGCATCACCTTTGCCGGGTCTCGTTCAACGAGAAAGGCGCGAGCGGTCTCATAGCTCAGCGTGATCGTGGCATCAGGGTCATCGAGGTGGCCGAGTTCAAGGTCGAGATCACCGTTCGATGTGTCGATATGGGCATGGAGTTCACCATCGCCAAATGGCACCTCGGTAATGACTTGGTTGACCTTTACGGCGACTTCAATCGGCGCGGTGTCAGCCGAGTAGCGCTTGCGGATTTCTCGAGCGGCTTCGATCCACTCAGGCGAAAGAAAGGGAAGGCTCACGCTGCGAGATTACTGTGCGGGTTCTCATAGCGAGACATGCTGCAGAGATGTTGTAACCGACTCGACGAACTCTGCGTCAAGGTCGTAACCAAGCCCAGGGGCGGTTGGGACTGCTACTTCGCCGGCTACAACTTCGATGGGCTCACGAACGATGTCGCGTGCGTAGAACCGCCTCGATGCTGAAATATCTCCGGGAAGAACAAAACCGTCTAGAGCGGCGAGGGCACAGTTAGCGGCTCTACCGATGCCGGTCTCGAGCATCCCACCACACCAAACCGGAATGTCATGTGCTCGACAGAGGTCGTGAATCCGGACAGCTTCGAGATATCCACCAACGCGACCGGGTTTGATATTGATGATCTCCGCTGCCCCGATCGCAACGGCGTCTTCGGCCTGCGTCAACGACTCAATCGATTCGTCGAGGCATACCGGAGTTTCGATTGCTGCCGCAAGATCACGATGGCCGAGAAGGTCATCTGTATCAAGTGGTTGCTCGATTAATAGCAGGTCGTACATGTCGAGTTGCCGAAGATGATCGAAATCTTGCCGAGTGTACGCAGTGTTTGCGTCGACCTGGAGGCCCATTTCTGGTCCGATGAGTTCGCGTACAAGACGAACAGGTTCGAGGTCCCAACCAGGTTCGATCTTCAGTTTGATACGCGCGTATCCGTCGTCAACGTAGCCTTGGACCGCCGAAAGCAAGGCATCGATCGAAGAAAAGATGCCAACGGAGACCCCACTCGGAATTGTGGGGCGAGTTCCACCGAACCGAGTGTGCAAGTTGATGCCGCCAGATCGAAGTTCAGCGTCGAGAACTGCCATTTCGATCGCGGCTTTTGCCATCTGGTGGCCTTTGATAGGCCGGAGAATGTCGGCGATATCTCCAGCGATAACATCACCACCTTGGGTGAGTCGTGGAGCAAGGAACTCGGTGATGACCGCCTCGACGCCCGACACATATTCAGGGGAGTACAGCGGCTCACTCATTGCGACGCACTCACCCCAACCAATGGTGCCGTCATCAGAGGTGATGCCAATGAGCAGAATTTCACGGGCGGTTTGCTCACCGAAACTTGTGCGAAATGGGGTCACCAACTCGAGATGAATTCTTCGGAGTTCCAATTGAGTGAATTTCATAACTGCCTTTCGAGTTCGTAATGCCCGTCTCGGGAGAATCCAATGATGACGTAACCTTCGTCGAGTGCGGCCATCATCGCCGAGCGGACGTTGTGACGCCACTGCAATGCCAACTGTGGGTCTGACTTTCGCAATGACACGATGTCCTCAGGCACTGCGATCCGCTGATGCTGGCCTGGATCAGTTGCTGGTCGCGGGCACGATTCATCAACTCGCCACGCCACAAGGGCTCGGTCACTTTCGTCGTTCGCATTGATCGAGTCGGTCATTTCCCCATAGAAATGTGGAAGGTACTCGGCAATTTGACCGCCGAGTATTTTGATGTTGAACCAGGCATTCGCCCTGACAAGAGGATCGAACGTCCACGTGATCCACGTGATGTCGTGTTTGCGCGCCCATTCGCGCTGGTGAAATTTCAGTGACCGACCGAGGCCTGAATGGCGTGAGCCGGCGAGAAGACCGGTGACGTGACTATGTAGGGCTCTTTCGCCGTGATGTTGGGACAGCCAACCGAAGGAGACCCCGATAAGTCGGCCGCCCTCGTATGCACCGCCGATATAGCCTCCGGAATGTTCGACCGCCCGTAACAACTCTCTAGAAACAATCGGAGTGGTAGAGCCCCATACCTGCATGAGGACGTCAGAGGCCTCTGCGAGTTCTGGCGGNGTNGAAAGAAGTCGAATATCGATGCGANTCTCGGGAGATTCGTCTTNGATCGACGCCATATCTCAACGGTAGNCAGTTGGAGTGGNCNGNAACTCATGCGTGACATCGGTCTGACAGTTTGTACAGACTGAGCGCTCCGGTTGTATGCGAGGTCTCGGCAGGGTAACGATGTCGTGTCTATGGCTCGAATTCTTGTGACGGAAGCAATCGCTCCTGGTGGCCTCGATCGTCTCCGCGCGGCCGGGCATGATGTCGATGTTCAAGAAGGGCTGTCAGGCGACGAACTGAAATCAGCGATAGCAGGAGCTCACGCTCTGATCATTCGCTCGGCAACTCAGGTCACTGAAGAGGTTCTTGCCTGCGCAGACTCTCTCATCGCTGTTGGTCGCGCTGGCATCGGTCTTGACAATGTTGATGTAACAGCAGCAACAGAGTCGGGGGTGATGGTGATCAACGCTCCNCAGTCNAACATCATTTCGGCTGCCGAGCACACGATGGCCTTGCTCCTTGCNCAGGCTCGAAATGTGCCGCAAGCGCATTCAGCCCTTGTCGATGGCCGCTGGGAACGATCGAAGTGGGAGGGTGTTGAGCTCGCCGATAAAACTCTTGGCATTGTGGGTCTCGGACGAATTGGAAAGCTTGTCGCCGACCGGGCCCGAGCGTTTCAGATGCGAATCGTGGCGTTCGACCCGTTCGTNTCTGAAGATNGGGCACAGCANATTGGTGTTGAACTTCTCTCTCTCGAAGACCTNGTAGCGGNNAGTGACTTCCTCACCGTTCACCTTCCTCGAACCCCTGAGACCATCGGGCTNATCAANGCTGACCTTCTCGCCACGGCCAAGCCNTCTCTTCGNGTNATCAATGTTGCCCGTGGCGGCATNGTGGTCGAAGACGATCTNGCAGCATGTATTTCNNCCGGAACGATTGCTGGCGCAGCACTTGATGTGTTTGACAGCGAGCCGTGCACCGACAGCCCCCTGTTTGGGCTGTCTGAGGTCGTTGTCACACCACACCTTGGCGCCAGCACTCGAGAGGCTCAAGACAAAGCGGGCGACGCGATCGCCGACATGATGTTGCTCGCTCTTGCGGGCGAATTTGTTCCATGGGCGGTTAACGTTGATGCCGCTGAAGCAGACGACAACCTCCAACCGTACCTCGGTTTGGCTGAGCGACTTGGTAGTCTCTTCTCCTCGCTCGCCGTGCGCTCTCCATCGTCGATCACGTTCGAAGTTGCCGGTGATATTGCGGTTCATGACACCCGAATTCTCGGTCTTGCAGTGTTGAAGGGTTTCTTNGGTCGAACCTCTGAAGAACAGGTCAGTTTCGTGAACGCCCCGAAGTTGGCCGACTCTGCTGGAGTTGCCCTCGTTGAGGTGAAACGCTCGGTGTCTGATGAGTACATCAACATGCTCACCGTCTCAAGTGACGACCACACGATCTCCGGAGTGCTTACCGGCCGCAGTGCCCAGCAACGGGTTGTCGATATCGATGGTCACGGGGTTGACGTGCCGCCTGCAGAGCATATGTTGCTCATTTCAAACGACGACCGCCCTGGTGTCATCGGAACCGTGGGCACAGTGCTCGGCGATGCGCAGGTCAACATTGCCGACATGGATGTTGGGCGAGTCGATGGTGAAGATTCCGCCGTCATGCTCATTGCCACGGGGTCTGCTGTGTCTGATGAGGTGCTGAACGCGTTACGCGAATCGCCAGGAATCACCAGCGTAGTCGCCCTCGACGGCTGACATCAGGGTGAGCAACTTTTGCGCGTGTAGTCGGCGACGAGCCTCGCTGCTGAGGCGAAATCATCGCTACTGCTCGCATACAGTACGGCGCGAGATGAGTTGACGATGATGCCGTGACCGTCAGAGCGAGACCCATTGGTCTTCACTTCGTCGGCTGAACCACCTTGAGCACCAACGCCCGGAACAAGAATTGGCAGGTCGCCAACAATCTGGCGCACTCGAGAAAGTTCGTTCGGGTATGTGGCTCCAACGACAAGCCCGCAGTCACCAAGTCTCGACCACCGCTGAGCGATCATCTCAGCGACACGCACGAACAGCGGTTCTCCGCCGGTGTCAAGCATCTGAAGGTCGTCACCACCGGGGTTGGACGTTCGACAGAGGCCGATCACCCCGCCACCTGCTTCAAAGAATGGCTCGACGGAGTCGGTNCCTAGATACGGGTTCACGGTGACCGCNTCAGCACCGAATCGTTCAAATGCCTCNATNGCGTAGNTAGCCGCAGTTGANCCGATGTCNCCTCGCTTCGCATCGAGGATGAGCACGACGTCAGGGTGNGAGGAACGAATGTAGTTGCAGATTGTCTCAAGTTGATCTTCAGCACGCTGCGCAGCGAAGTANGCAATTTGAGGTTTAAAAGCGCAGACCAGGTCGGCGGTGGCATCAATGATCTCAATGCAAAACTCGGCGATGCCGTTCGGCTGAGAAGAGAAACGACTCGGCATTTTCGATGGGTCTGGATCGAGCCCGACGCACAGATTTGATCGGCTGAGACTCCACGCTCGATCAAGACGATTAAGAAACGCCATGGAGTTACCCTTCGACTGCGATCGCCGCAGTAGGGCAGAGGTCGGCTGCGTCGAGTACNACGCCTCTCAGCGACTCGTCTGGTGAGGTGACGAGCACTTCAACAATGCCGTCAGACCCGATCGAAAACACGTCAGGCACCAACTGCGCACAACCGCCGGTCGCGGCACACGAATCTCGATCAACAGAGACGATCATGATTGCGATGCTACTCGTGCGCGTCGTGGGCGATCAGCGCTGTTGACGTTCAAAGGCAGCTAGAACAGCCTTTAGTGAAGCGGTCGTGATATTTGGGTCGCTGCCGAGGCCCCATCGGGTTGTCGTCTCTGACGCCGTTTNGACGNACGCAACCGCCTGAGCGTCGGCACCTCGTCCTATCGCATGCTCGGTGTAGTCAAGGACGTCGAATTCGATCGGCCATTCGGCCCGCAGNGCCGCAACAAATGCTTCGACAGGGCCATCTCCCTCTCCTGCGATAGTCACTGCGCCGCCGTCAACTGCGAGTTGGGCGGTGACTTTCGTGCGGCCTTTGCCATCATTTGCTGCAGTGTGAAGTTCATGGCTTCGTAATTGGAACGCCGGGTCTTCGGGCAGATACTCGGCATTGAACGCTTCCCACATCACGCCAGGCGATACTTCAGTTCCGGAATCTTCAGTGATGTTCTGGATCGTTTTTGAGAACTCGATCTGCAGTCGTCGAGGTAGGTCGTAGCCGTATTCCTCNTTCATGACATAGGCGACGCCACCCTTTCCTGACTGGCTATTGACCCTGATGACGGCCTCATAACTGCGACCGACATGTTTCGGGTCAATCGGCAAATAAGGAACNCCCCATCGTTCGTAGTCGTCGGGGAGCTGTTCAAAACCCTTCTTGATCGCATCTTGGTGCGACCCAGANAATGCTGTGTAGACGAGATCGCCCACNTAGGGGTGGCGGGGGTGCACAGGCAGCCGGTTGCAATATTCTGCGGTTCGACGCAGTGCATCGATATCGGTGATGTCGAGTTCTGGGTCGACACCGTTNGCAAACAGGTTCATTGCGAGATTGATGACGTCGACATTTCCCGTGCGTTCACCATTTCCGAAGAGCGTTCCTTCGACACGGTCAGCGCCAGCCATGACACCGAACTCTGCGGCGGCNACCGCACAACCACGNTCGTTATGGGGATGCAGGCTGACGATGACCGACTCCCNGTCTTTGATCGTGCGCCCGAACCATTCGATGACGTCGCCGTACACATTTGGCGAGTAGCACTCGACAGTCGCAGGCAGATTAAGAATCAGCGGATCTGACGGGGTCGGCCCGATGACATCCATCACCGCTTCGCACACCTCTACGGCGTAGTCGGGTTCTGTGAGAGTGAAACTTTCCGGGGAGTATTCGTAACGAATCTCGGTGCCAACCAGATCGGCCTCATGCTGCTTGCACATCGTTGCTCCATCGATCGCAACCTGCTTGATGCCGTCTTTATCGAGGTTGAACACCACCTCACGCTGAAGGGGGTTTGTTGAGTTGTAGAAGTGCACGATCGCCCGCGGCGCACCTTGAAGGGCCTCATAGGTTCGTGCGATGAGCTCAGGCCGGCACTGTACGAGCACCTGAATCCACACATTTTCAGGAATGAGATCTTCGGTGATCAACTGTCGCACGAAGTCAAAATCGGGTTGGCTTGCAGAGGGGAACCCGACTTCGATCTCAGAGAAACCCATCTTGACCAGTTCTCGGAACATCGCCAATTTGCGCACCGGATCCATTGGATCAATCAAGGCCTGATTGCCATCACGGAGGTCAACTGAGCACCAGATAGGAGCCTTATCGATGGTCTTATTCGGCCAGGTGCAGTCGGTAAGGACGATCGGTACGAATGGGGCGTAACGATCGAATGACATTTTTTTGGGAGTGGCGGGTGTTGGAGGCATGTGGTGTCCTTTGTGCAAGTGGAACATCGTCGAGGGTCGTCTGAAAAATGAAATCGCCCCCTACCGGGGCGGCGGGGGCGGGCGAACGTCGTCGGAGCGCGCTCGCCCTACATAAGGAGAAGAAGCGAGCGCAAGTTGTGTTCCACGACGTCAACGATAGCCCGAGGAGGTGCCGTGAGCAATGTCAACCGCTCCTCGGGACCGAGCGCAGGTAGCCTTGCACCATCATGTCAGAGCAACAAGGCGGTCGCCGCCAAGGTGGCGGAAACCGCAATCGACGACGCTCAGCCCCGAGACGTCGCCCACAATCAGACGCACAAGAGCAGCAGCGCTCAGGCAATTTGACCACTGCCAACTCGTTGCCACCGGTCGAACCCCCAACAGGCTTTGCCAAGCTAGGGGTTCCAGAACGCGTCGATATCGGTCTCGCAGCGGCCGGTTTTGCTGAACCCTTCGCTATCCAGCTTGAAGCGATTCCTGTGGCGATGAAGGGTCGCGATGTATGCGGTCGAGCAAAGACCGGTTCAGGAAAGACCCTTGCGTTTGGGATTCCGATGTTGTCAAGAATGATCGGTTCAGCGGGGCCAAATACTCCGCTCGGGTTAGTGCTTGTCCCGACGCGTGAATTGGCGGTTCAAGTATCGGAGGTTCTGCAACCCGTCGCTGCCTCAACGGGAATCACCGTTGCCCCCGTCTATGGCGGAGCGAGTCGCGAGCATCAAGTTCGTGACTTGCAGCGTGGAGTTGAGTTGGTAGTGGCGACTCCTCTGCGACTCATCGATCTCATTAAGTCGGGAGAAGTCGATCTCGGCGACGTTCAGATCGTGTGTCTTGACGAGGCAGATCGCATGGCCGATGACGGCTTTACCCCTCAGGTCGAGTGGATTCTTCGTCATTGCACGGGCCGCTCTCAGACAATGCTGTTCTCGGCGACTCTTGATGGCGACGTCGGGCATCTCATTCGTCACTATCTCAGCGACCCAATCGAAGTTGCGATTGATTCGGCAACCGACACTGTCGGAACGATGCATCATCTGTTCCTCGCGGTGCACCATATGGATAAAGCGCGTGTCGCAGGTGCGATCAGCGAAACCATTTCGAAAGTTGTTGTCTTCTGCCAAACGAAACGACTCTGCGACAAAGTCGAAAAAGCATTGATCGATGATGGTGTGAACGCCGCCGCCATTCATGGTGACCTGTCTCAGGGCGCCCGCGAGCGCGCGCTCCAGCGTTTCGCGGAGGGTCGCCTCAATGTCCTGGTCGCCACCGATGTTGCGGCTCGGGGCATTGATATTGATGACATTGGTGCGGTGATTCACTACGACCCGGCCGGAGACGCGAAGGATTATCTCCATCGCTCTGGGCGCACGGCAAGAGCAGGGCGCGACGGATGGGCAGTGACCTTTGTCGAATACAACCAGCACACACAGATGCGGGTCTTGCAGCGGATGCTGCGGTTGCCAACAAATACCCCGATCGAAGTGTTTTCGAACGATGCACGCTTACGTGACCTTCCCTCGTTTAAGGCCGACGTCACCACTGAGGCAAAGAACAGTTCGTGACGATGAGGTCACGTCGGTGGCGCCTAACGTGGGAGTGTGCGCCCGGCGTCTCTTTTTCTTGCTAGCGGGCTGATTCTCGCCATCGGGTGTGGCCCAGCACCAGAAGCGCCGACCGAGACCAACGCTGGCGCAGTTCGCTCTCTGCCAGAAACGACGGCAACTGAGACGGTTCCGCCGTTCGAACCGCCGGCCGGCCTCGTTGAGGCCGTGACCATCTTGATCCCCGGCGATGATCGTGATGATGTCATCACCGTCGCCAACGAAGACGAGGTCGGTCTGTTTACCTCGATTGCAAGTTGCTCGCTGGTTGAGGGAAGCGGCTGGTTTCCATTGGAAATCGTCGCCGCCGACGGCACAGGGTCTTTTCTCCGGTTGTGGTCACACACGTATACCCCAGCGGGTCTTGGAGCGATCGAGGGGGAGTTGATCGTGCACCATCCCGATCGAGCATCTCTTGCAGCAGCGGTCACGGTGTTTGTAGGTGATGGCGAGACCTCAGGATCATTCACCGGTACAACCGGTGACGGCGAAGCGATTTCAGGCAAATTCGAGTGTCTGCGACCCTTGAGCACGAGCGAGGCCGAAGGCAATGCCGACGCCGAAGTCTCGATACGTGTGGTTGACGACGATCATTTCGATGAGCGGAGAATTCGGCGACTCGGATTCCGCACGTCGTCAACTCAGGCATGCCCGACGAGCAGTGAAGGAACCTCGAAGAGATGGCAGATCATTGATGCCGAACAGCCTGTCGGTGGCCTCACCACGACTCGTCTGCTCTTCAACTCGGCGACAAACCAGTGGTCAGGTGAATTTAAGATCGCTCAAGATGTAGTTGTTGTGGAGGAGCTGGCAGTGGCTGAGATGCGGAACGGCATCGTGTTTTCGGGCATGAACGCTGACGGGCTCAGCGTTGATGGTGCGCTGCGCTGTTAGGCACGCAGCCACGCAGGGCGTTGCGACTCGTAGGCGTCGATTGCTTCCGCGTGGTCGAGGGTGATGCCGATGTCGTCGAGGCCTTCCAGAAACCGGTGTTGCGTCGGCTGGTCCATGGGAAACGATGACGAAATTCCAGCGGCTGGCACCTCAACCATAAGCCGCTCCATATCGACGACGATCGAGGTGGCGGGGTCAGCCTCGATCGCATTCCAGATTGCCTCGACATCGGCAAGATCGAGCACCGCCGGTACGAGACCGTTCTTCGTGCAGTTATTTCGGAAGATGTCGGAGAAGCTCGGAGCGATAACTGCTTCAAATCCGGCCTGCTGGATCGCCCACACTGCATGTTCACGGCTCGAACCGACACCAAATGATGGCCCGGCAACGAGAATGTTTGCGCCGGTGTAACGCTCGTCGTTTAAGACAAATGAAGGGTCATCGCGCCATGTTGAAAAAAGACCTTTCTCAAACCCGGTGCGCTCCACTCGCTTTAACCATTCGGCGGGAATGATTTGATCGGTATCGACGTCACTTCGGCGAAGAGGGATTCCTGTTCCTGTAATGACCCGTACAGCTTTCATGAAAGATCCTCCGGAAGAGCGAAACGGCCAGCAACAGCGGTCGCTGCAGCAACCTCCGGCGATACCAGGTGGGTCCGTCCTCCTCGGCCTTGGCGGCCCTCGAAGTTTCGATTGGACGTGCTTGCCGAACGTTCGCCTGGTGTGAGCTTGTCGGGGTTCATCGCAAGGCACATTGAGCAACCGGGCTCTCGCCAGTCGGCACCGGCTGCGGTGAACACGTTGTGGAGGCCCTCGGCTTCAGCCTGTGCTTTCACCCGGTGAGATCCGGGGACGATCATCACGCGAGGAACCGTCACCGAACGACCATCAAGAACCGCAGCTGCTGCCCGAAGATCTTCGATGCGACTGTTGGTGCATGAGCCGATGAACACTGTGTCGACTGCGACGTCACGCATTGACATCCCGGGTTCGAGACCCATGTAGTCGAGGGAGCGGCGAACCGTTTCTTGGGTTGTTGGATCGTCGAAGTCTTCTGGAGCGGGAACATTTCCATCAATGGAGGTGACCTGTGCAGGATTGGTTCCCCAGGTGACTTGTGGGCGAATCGTTGCGGCATCGATGACAACTTCTTTGTCCCACGCTGCTCCGTCGTCGGTTGCAAGGGTTGACCAGTCGGCAACTGCCGCATCCCACGCATCTCCGGTTGGTGCATGATCGCGTCCTTTGAGATAGTTGAAGGTGGTTTCGTCGGGGGCGATGAGACCCGCCTTAGCCCCGGCCTCAATCGACATATTGCAGACCGTCATCCGGCCTTCCATTGAGAGCGAAGTGATTGCAGATCCGCGGTATTCAATGACGTGTCCGATGCCGCCGCCCGTGCCGATGTGGCCGATGATGGCCAGCACGACATCTTTTGCGGTTACGCCCGGTTGCAACTCTCCCTCGACTTTGACCGACATCCACTTCGGCCTACTCTGCGGCAGTGTTTGAGTGGCGAGCACGTGCTCTACTTCGCTTGTTCCGATGCCGAAGGCGAGGGCGCCGAACGCGCCGTGTGTCGCGGTGTGGCTGTCGCCACAGACGATCGTCGTTCCGGGAAGTGTTCGGCCTTGTTCAGGGCTAATGACATGCACGATCCCTTGCCCCTCGTTGCCCATGGGATAATTAACGATGCCGAATTCGTCGGTGTTGACGCGAAGTGTTTCAACCTGTTTTGCAGAAATCGGGTCAGCGATCGGCTGATCGATGTCTTCCGTCGGCACGTTGTGGTCTTCGGTCGCAACGGTGAGTTCGGGCCGGCGAACGGTGCGGCCACTCATTCGAAGACCGTCGAAGGCCTGTGGGCTTGTGACCTCATGAATGAGGTGGAGGTCGATGTATAGCAGGTCGGCCTCACCCGGGCTTGAGGTGACAAGGTGACGTTGCCATATCTTTTCAGGCAGTGTCATCGGACGTTCGGTCGTCATGTCGATTCGTTTCCGTTCTCTCTTGCTAATCACTTGGTGGCGCACCGGCGCTCAACTCACCGCATTGAATCTATCCGGATAGCTCTCTCACCAATGCGGTGGCCGGTCAGTATGCACCAGCGAGTTCGACGACAAGAAGAATCGGTGTTCCGCCNTCAAGATTGAGTTCGGGAATGCCCTCATCGCCGAACGCAAGATCAGAGGGTATCGACATCGTTCGAATGCCCCCCACCGCCATGCCTTGAATTCCCTCGAAGAGCCCGGCGATGGAATAGCCCTCGATAACCTCGATGAGCGTTGGCTGACCTTCGGACCATGTTTCGAAGATCACCTCGCCGGACTCTGCATTGGCGATCATGAGGTGAACGATTGCGCTGTCGCCGATGGCGACAGTTGCGCCGTCTCCGATAGAAAGATCAACGACTTCAAGATCGGAAGTTGGGGGGTACTCGGCGGTGTCAATCTCGGGGATGTCATTAGGCGTTGTCGTGGCAACAACCGCTCGAACCTCCAACATGAAGGTAAGAGCATCACCGGCTTCGATCACGCCTCCCGGTGGATTGTCTCCATAGGCCATGTCAGCTGGAATATCGAGCCTGCGCTGGCCGCCAGCTTTTGCACCGATGAGGCCCTTGTCCCAGCCACTGATGACCGATCCGACGCCAGCGGTGAATGCGATTGGTTGCCCGCGGTCATAACTATTGTCGAATTCGACTCCGTTCTCCGAGCGGATACCGGTGTAGTCGACCCACACCGTGTCGCCTTCGGCAATCGAACGCCCAGTTCCGTCGGTGATGTCGGTGATGATGAGTTCTGTCGGAGTGCTGTCTGGTGGGAAAACCTCGGGACGCTCAATCGAAACGACCTCGGTGGTCGTTGTCGCCTGTATCGGTTCGAGTGACACCTCGGTCACGTCAGTATCGGGAGCAACGTCAGGTGAGTCAGAGCCTCCGCAGGCAGCGAGAGCGACGAGTGCGGCAATGGCCGCCGACATGTGGCGAAGGGGTGCAACCATGAGATCGACCGTACCGGCGATGCCTACTTTTCTGTGTACGCAGCATGGGCTCTTAGCCACTCTGCCTCGGCCTCGCCCAATGGCGTGCTCGGAGGTGATTGCATGAATGGCCATAGCTCTTCAGCGATCGCTCGATAGTTGCCGGTGGCGTTCAGATCGCCGAGAAGTGCATAGAGCCCGAGGTTGATGCGCTGGATAAAGACGAATGCGCGCGGAACTGACGCGTATTGCGAGATAGGGCTAGAGCGGTCAAATGTATGGCGCACAATGCCCGAGGCATATTCGGGTGTCCACGTGATGTCGCGATGCTGAGAAATCGGTTCATAGAACCGAGAGAAATAGGTGCCGACATCAGCGGTGTCGACCGGGGCGTTAGGTTGCAGCATGCCGGCGCCTTCAAGAATGGTTCGGAAACCGGGCACATCGTGATCGACAGCGGCGAGGCGCACCATCGTTTCGAAGGTCGCCAT
The DNA here is from genome assembly GCA_002727235.1 of Acidimicrobiaceae bacterium. Taxonomy (GTDB): domain Bacteria; phylum Actinomycetota; class Acidimicrobiia; order Acidimicrobiales; family Ilumatobacteraceae; genus Casp-actino5. The sequence continues at coordinate 2,820 of PBWL01000021.1, read as the reverse complement.
TTCATCGACGGTGAAGTCTTTGACGAGTCCGAAATCTATGAAGGTGACCTTGCCGTCGCGGTGAAAGATGTAGTTCCCAGGGTGGGGGTCGCCATTGAATGAGCGCAGCCGGTAGAGGCTGCGAAACACAAACCGGAACATCGTTTCGGCGATNGCATCGCGCTCGTCTTGATCCCAGTCGAGCACTTCGCTCCACGTATGGCCGCTGATGAGTTCGGTCGTGAGGACCCGACTTGAGGAGAACTCTGGCACGACGTCAGGAATTGAGATGGTCGGGTGTCCTCGGTAGAAGTCGGCAAAGCGTTGTTGGTTGGCCGCTTCACGTCGGTAATCGAGTTCTTCGGTGAGCCGGTCCTTGATTTCTTCCACCATGTCGGCTGGATTGAGGCCGCCGAACCCCTGCTTCAAGATGGTGCCGAGAATGTTGGCATTCTTGAGGTCGGCGGCGATGGCTGTGTCAACTCCGGGGTACTGCACTTTGACTGCCACCGCACGTTCTTCGCCGGTCGCTTTGTCGATAATGATGGCGCGGTGCACTTGCCCGATTGACGCAGCGGCGATGGGCGTGGGGTCCCACTCAGCGAACAGTTGATCGGGAGCACTGCCGAGTTCTTCTGCAATCACCGCACTTGCAAGTTCAGCACTCATCGGAGGCGCACTGTTTTGCAGCGTCGCAAGAGCAGCTCTGAGGGGCTCAGGCAAGGCATCGTCGAGGTATGACGCCATCTGGCCCAGTTTCATCAGGGCGCCCTTCATCTGGCCGAGTTCTTCGGTGACGTGCTGGGCGGTTGCGAGCTGCTTCTTTGTGTCGAGTTCTGAGCGGCGCTCTGCGTCAGCAAACACTTTTCGCGCTGCGGTGCCAAGGTGAGTGGCTCCAACTTTCGCGCCTAAGCGCGCAACGCGGGCAGAACGCCCGACCCACTTCGTGCTGTTGGGCCCCGACGGGCGACTCATGGTGTGTAGTTCGAGCGTTGTGCGACATTGTCGATGGCTCGAACGAGTGTTGGGACAAATCGGTCAGCATGAGCAACGATGGCATCGTGCTCACCCTTTACTCGGAACACCTCGGCTTGAGGGATGAGTTCAAGCAGCTTGATCTGACGCGACTTCGGAACGACCGGGTCATCAAGCGTGACGATGACTGCAGTCGGAACATCAACCATGTGTGCCCATTCGAGAGATGAGAATTGTCCAACTGCGTGCCCAGCCTCGAGCACCATGCGCCAGTCGTGTTGAGCGGCCTGAGCGACTGCCCATGGCCCCCACGATTCTGATTTGCGCTGCAGGTAGAACTGCTCGCTAAACCAGTCTCGGGCTTGGCCGGGGGTGAGTCGAGCGAGGGTTGCAAGCCCATTGAGCCCCATGAAGCTTAAGCGTTCTTCTCGTCGTTCCGAAAAGTACGGAGCGGTTGCGCACAAGACGAGCCCGTTGACTCGGGTGGGGTGTTGTTTCCATAAAAGTTGAGCGATCGTGCCNCCCATTGANTACCCGACCCCGATGAGTTCGTCGATGCCGAGCGCATCGGCGACACGGATGACATCATCGGCGCAGTCTTCGAGACGAAACGACTTCTTCGTGCGGAGTCCGGTTCCGTGTCCTCGTTGGTCGAAGGCAAGCACCGAGAAATGCTGGGAGAGCATCTCGTAGGCCGTGAAGTAATTGATGTCGGCGCTTGCGGTCCACCCGTGCATCAGTGCGACGGTTGGTGCTCCGGCAGGGCCTGGTACATGACGAACCTGGAGTTCGCCGAGCTCCGCAAGGTCGACTGTTGTGGCAGGGGGCAGCGGCGGAGCCGGTATTTCGGCTTCTTGTGCGTTATCGAGAGTTGTCAGGGGGATCACCACCCGGTGGGCGTTCTAGAGATCGTCGATGGAAAGGATCACTACTTGTAACGTCCCGTTTGGGCCCTCGTATTCCAACGGGCCGGTCGATGATGTTCTTGCGAGTGCATCTCCGAGCGGGGAGCCGGGCCCGACGATGGTGATATCGGTTGGAAGTCCGTCTCGCTCTTCTTGGCTGCCGATAACAAATCGTTCGGCCATGTCGGCATCATCGCCCTCGTAGATCATGGTGAAGACCTTCCGGGCACCGTCGACGACGGTTGCGTTTTCGAGCAGGTGCTCAAGTTGCCGGATGCGCCCTTCCATATGCCCTTGTTTGTCTTTTGCGGCGTGGTACCCGGCGTTTTCTTTCAGGTCGCCTTCGGCCCGGGCCAGTTCGATTTCTTCGGCCACTTCGATGCGTCCGCGGGTGGAGAGATCCTCGTATTCTGCTTTGAGGCGCTCATAGGCATCTCGTGAGAGTTGCTCGCTCATGCTCTCACGATACCCGAGTGCCGAACGCTCGTTATTGCGTCGAGGTAGTTCGAACCGGTGAAGAACCCTTNAGAGCCGCATGCGNGAACGCTCATCTGGAATACTGAAGTCCATGCGGACCCCAGTCGCAGTCGCTGTTCTTTCGGCTATCACAGCCGGTCTTCTTTCGGGTTGTGGCGGATCGACCACGGTTGTTGACGATTCGGAGCCAAAGGTCTTGCAGGAGGTTTGCAGGCCACCAGAGATGGGTTCACGGCCGATTAGGGGAATTCTGTACGACGATGGCTCAATCACGTGGGTTCAGCCCATGGAGTTCTGTGATTGACCATCGGAAGTCAACCGATGCTCTCGTCTACAGTCGAAGGCGCTCAGGCGTGCGGGCGTACTAGTGACGTGGGCTAATCGGTAATACGTCCGGTGGGCAGAATGTCCGCATCGCTACGAAATCGGTCAAAGCGCTTTCACGACCCGTAGCCTGCTGGTATGGCTTATCGCATTGCAGTAG
>PBWL01000020.1 GCA_002727235.1 Acidimicrobiaceae bacterium | reverse complement strand
CATTTCGAGCAACTTCCGTTGGCCGCCCGAGAGCGTGCCGGCGAACTCATCGCGCATATGGCTGAGTTTGAATCGTTCAAGCAATGCATCAGCACGCTGAGTAATTTCGGCTTCTTGGCGACGCCACAAGAATGGCAACAGCGCTCTGAAGAAAGATTCTCCGGCCTGTTCGGTTCCGCCAAGTCGCATGTTGTCAATCACCGTCATCTTCGACAGCGATTTCGTCAACTGGAAGGTGCGCACCATGCCAAGGTTCGCAACCTTGTACGCCGACACCCCAGAGAGGTCATTTCCCTCGAAAAGGCGATCTCCCGTATCGGGCTCATCAAAATTGGTCAACAGATTGAAGAACGTGGTCTTGCCGGCTCCGTTCGGCCCGATGAGCGCAGTGATCGCTCCGCGCTGCACCTCAAGGTGCTCGACATCAACAGCGACGAGACCGCCAAACGCACGCCGGACATTGTCGGCGACGAGAATTGGGTCATTCTTCGCAGCGCCTGGTTCGAAAGGGACGCCAACGAAGAGCTCCTGTGCAGTGAACGGTTCAGCGGTCATCGAGCGCCATCTCCTCTTTGGTTCCAAAAATTCCTTGAGGTCGGTAAATCGCCAACAAAATGAGACCGAGGCCGATCATCATGAACCGAACCTGACCGACCTGAGTGCCGTCCATGATGGCTTCTGGCATGTAGCCATTCTCGACGAGTTGTCGCAGGAGCACATCGGTGAAGTTCAAGATGCCATAGAGGATGGCAGCTCCAGCAACTGGCCCACCGACCTTCGCCGCGCCACCCAAAATGAGCGCCACCCACGCAAAGAAGGTGACATCGGTGATGAAGTTCTGGGGCTGGGCTGACTGAGTGCCAATTGCACGGAACATGCCGCCGAGGGCGCCGAACATGCCGCCGATCATGAGCGACTGCATCTTGAACCAATATGCGTTCTTTCCGAGGCTTCGGGCCGCATCTTCATCTTCTCGAATTGCTCGAAGAACACGACCCCACGGGCTGCGCATCGTCATCCAAACGATAAGCACCACGATCGAAAGAACGATCCACCCGATAAGTACCACCCACATCTGGTTACCGATGAATAACCCAAAGAAATAGCGTTTTTGTTTGTCAAACGGGTTGAAGTCGTAAAACCTGTTCGCAAATGCGGTCAAACCGTCAGATGACCCTGTCCAGCGGTCGAGAGAAGGTGAACGGGCGATGATGCGGAACATTTCACTTGCTGCAATGGTGACGATGGCGAGATAGTCCGCACGCAACCGCAGCGTTGGTACACCCATAATGAGCGCTAGCAGCAGCGGAAAAATCACGATGCCAAGAAGCAGGCCCCACCAGAAGTTGAGCCCAAGTGTGACGACAGCCATCGAAAGGCCGTAGGCGCCGGCTGCCATAAATACTGCCTGACCAAAGTTCAACAGGCCGGTGTAGCCGTAGTGCATGTTAAGACCCATGGCGGCCAGCGAGAAATAGATAAACGGCTCCCCGATGAACCCGCGGAACGAGTTCTGGATGATTGCTCCCCAATCCATTTACGTTCCCTCCTATCCAATCCGCTCTCGACGGCCAAAGAGACCTTGTGGCCGAATCAGCAAGATGACAATCAACATGAGAAGTGCTCCGACGTTCTTCATGTCTGTTGGAATGACAAGTGTTGACAACTGAATGAACAGGCCAACAATGATGCTCCCGAACAGAGCGCCGTAAGCAGTTCCGAGCCCACCAAGGGTCACACCTGCGAACATCAATAGCAAGATTCGGAAGCCCATTTCCCAGTTGATTGATTCGGTAAGACCAAACAAGACTCCTCCGAGCCCTGCGAGGGCACTGCCGAATATCCACACCAGCGAAATCACTCGCTCGACGTCAATGCCGGTCGATTCAGCGAGGTCNCGGTTATCTGACACGGCGCGCATNGCTTTGCCCATACGTGTGAATTGCAATGCTGATGCNACTCCGACAAGNACCGAAACCGAAATGATCATNAATACGAGGTCTTTCGGNGCAAGTCGGAACAAGCCCAGATCCCATTGTTCTTGAATCTGGTAATCACGCAGGCGNTTCGCTCGGCCGCTNAANATGAACAAAATGACGTATCTGAAGAAGATCGAGAACCCGATCGAAACCACGAGGGCTGCAACCAAACTTGCGCCTCGACGACGCATTGGCCGCCACACCGTACGGTTAAACAGCCCACCCGCACCTCCGCAAATGAGTATGACGATGACCGTCGCCGGAATCAAGTGAAGCCGAACGCCAAACACCCCAGCATTGTTCAATAGGTATGCCATCACAGCGCCAAAGGTCACCGCTTCACCGTGGGCAAAGTTTGTGAGGCCAGTCGTTCCGTAAATGAGAGAAAGTCCGATGGCACACATCGCAATGATGAGCCCAAGTTTCAACCCATCAACCATCAACTGAATTACGGTGTTGCCACCCGCCGAACTTGCCTCGGCTTCACCAAGCGGGAACAATGTCGACTTTGACGAACCATCGATCAATGTCACTGACGCCGGATTCTTGTCGGGATTTCGGAGCGAAACGCCATCTGGCAGCGTCTCGACGTCGAGAAGAATGTCGTACGAGCCCTCTGGCACGATCATTGACCAGGAGCCATCTTCAGCAGTCGTTGTTGACGACACCTCGGTACCAGAGTCATTAAATGCTCGGAAGATCACCCCTGGGACGCCTACTCGCTCACCGTCATCATCCCTCTGAACAAGGTTTCCCTTTACTTCTCCGCCGGACTCTTGAGCAGAGACTGAAGCCCCCGCACCCAACCCGACGAGCATAAAAAGACCGAGGACGAGCGCCATTGCACCTCGGCGCACGTCAGCGAAGGCTGTCATCAATTGAACACCACCCATCGGGGCGACAGGCTATCTCGGATTGCAGACGAGGTCACTCATACCGAACAATCAACACTGCTAACTGCGGTCAGACCTTCACGACAATGGTTCCCGCCACTTTGTCATGCCAGGTTTGGCGGTCTCTATCCCAAATCATCCAGAGGTAACCGAGATAGAGAATTTGACCTGAGATGACGTTGCCAAACAGCTCCCGGCCAAATGCTCGCCAAAAGCCCGGCGGTTGCCCATCAGCAACTCGTACCACCTTGACGCCAACGATTTTCCGGCCCCAGGTTTGACCGGTTTTGCCTTCTGCCCTGACGTAGATGAAGATCACGCCCAAGATTCCAAGGACGATAAGAGCGACCCCGCCCGCAACTGATGACCCCGATGGCACGCCAGGCGGACAAACGATCTCATCTGAACCGGGCACCGAAACACAGTTGCTCGCAATCGGCACGAGAATGACTAAGGCTCCAGCTATGACGGGAATGGCCAGTACGAAGCCGTATAAAACGAAATCTAAGAGATACGCGCCGAGCCGTGCCCCGAACCCAGCGCGGCCGGAGATGTCGCTCGACCACGATTCTTGTCCACTGTGCTGTGGCATCACGGGCGGTGGCGGCGGTGGTGGCGGTATGTCGCTCATCTCTGAGACTGTAGCGCCCTCACTCATGGTGGTTTTTCAAAGTCTTACCACTCGTATCGCGTCTCCCTTTATGCAATTTTCTCGGGCCGCAGTCCTCTGCGTGCTCGACCTCTGCGGTGTAGCCGTCTCCGCAGCAACCGAAGCCGGAGTAATTCGTAAATGTCCTCGCCGGTGAGGCGCCTCAGGTCTTTCAACACGACTCCGTGCTGTATGTGGTACCCGCTGCGCTGGGAGTAACAACTGTCGTCATTACAGATGGTCTCGGGCAACTCAGCGTCGGCATCAGCACGTGTGCTGTCTTGGCGGTGACCACGCTGGGGGCCGCCGCACTGCGTTTCGTCTGGCACGCGCTGCTTCGCAGCGTAGGAACGGAGAGTGAGCGAAAAAGTGCTGTTCACTCTCGAAGAGTGGGCACGACGGGACTCGAACCCGGGACCTCCACCGTGTCATGGTGGCGCTCTAACCAACTGAGCTACGCGCCCGTAGCGCTTCGAATGATATCGGTTCAGTAGTCGCCGGCAACCGTCGATGGGACGATGAGTCGAGTGCTGATCTCGTTCGCCATGAGACGTCCAGTTCGGGTAAGCACCCAGCGGTCGTCACGCAGTTCCACTAAGCCGTCGAGAACGTCACCGTCAAGCGCCTCACGCGGCACCCCCTCACGAAGCCGTAATCGCAACTCGAGTTCTTCGAACGCCCGGGTTGCTGCATCGAGAGTTTCAGATGCTGCCTCGACCGAGGCAGCATCGTCGACAAGTGCGATATAACGATCTGGGGTTCTCACGTTCCACCAGCGCCGACCGTCCTCATGAGAATGAGCAGCACAACCAAACCCTCGGTAGTTACCTTGGCGCCAGTACAGAAGGTTGTGTCGACATTCATGCCCGGGTGAGGCCCAATTCGAAACCTCATAGTTGGCGAGGCCAGCCGATGAGAGTACCTCATCGGCCACAACATATTTATCAGCCTGATCGTCGTCGTCAGGGTGGTGGTCGTGCTGGTCGGCGAGCGGGGTGCCTGGTTCAACCGTTAGTGCATACGCAGAGATATGCGGCGGGTCATGTCGGAGTAATTCGGTGAGGCAGGATCGCCATTCGTCAACCGTTTCGCCCGCTGTGCCGTAGATGAGGTCGAGATTAAATGTCGAGATTCCAACCGAGCGGATGCACTCCACCGCATGTTGCACATTTTNGACGTCATGAGTTCGGTCTAAGGACGTCAAAACATGCCGAATCGTCGACTGCACCCCAAGGCTGATGCGGTTAACTCCAGCTGCGCACAACTCGCGCAAATCTTCTGACGTGACATCGTCAGGGTTGCACTCGACCGTGATCTCCGCGTCTTCATGTCTTGGAATTGATGAGATTGCTGATGCAAGTCGATCTGCAGAAACTAGGCTCGGTGTTCCTCCCCCGACGAAAATACTTGACGCTAGAGGCATTCCTTTTTGGACGGCTCGCTGGATATCAACCCCGACCGCTTCGAGATACTCCGACTCAAGATGATGTCGATCACTCCACGTAGCAAAGGCGCAATACCCACAACGATGCGCACAAAACGGTATGTGGAGATAGACACCGAAGTCCTCTGAAGACGTCATCGTTGCGCCGCCATCAACGTTGCAGCAGCAANAGCCGCTGTCTCCACACGAAGCACCTGGCGCGAGATCGAGATCGTCTCCGATGCGCACTGAACCTCTTCAATAGTCCAACCACCCTCTGGGCCGATCGCGATCACCCGATCATCCTTGGTGATATCCCGCCCGCCAGGTTCCGCAATCGGAATTGTGGGCAAGACCTCGCGCGCATCTGTCGGGCCGACGATCTCACAGCCCCAGATGCGTCGAGACTGCTCAATCGCNGATNCGGCAACGCGACGCAACCGATCAAGTTGTNNTGCTGCNCGTTGGTCATCCCATTTGACAACTGACCGTTCGGACGTCAACAACCTGATGCGATCAACTCCGAGTTCAACGAGTTTCTGCNCCATCCACTCGAGCCGATCACCNTTGGGAATNGCNACCGATATCTCAAGANCATCACGANCGGGTTCGTGGTGNATCTCACCTGTGATCTCAAGCCCNGTGTCCGTCCACAGACATTGTCGCCATTCGCCGTTACCGTTCGTGACGGTGACAGATTCGCCTTCCCGNAAGCGCAGCACTCTGTTGAGGTGATGTAGNGCGTCATCGCTCANCAACGGATCNTTNATATCCGGGNTCAACATGTGGGCGGCCGAGCGGCGCAGCACCTCATCCATCAGGGACGTCCTATGAAAACGCTGACTTGATGCGAGAGAACAGACCTCCGCCGGATGAACCCGTTACCTCACCCCGCTCTTCGGCAAACTGCCGAAGTAACTGCTCTTCATGATCTGACAACTTCNTCGGGACTTCCACATCGATGATGACGCGAAGGTCACCGCGACCCCTGCCTCGTAANCGAGGGACACCCCGCCCTTTCAGTACAAACTGGTGATGGGGCTGAGTGCCCGAAGGGACGGAAAACTCTTCGTCACCATCGAGGGTTGTAAGCGTGAGCTCAGTACCGAGAGCTGCTTGGGCAATAGAGATCGGCACGTGAGTAACGAGATCATTCTCCTCACGTTCGTACCGTTCATGGGCCGCGACTCGAATGTGCACATACAGGTCTCCGGCTGCTCCACCACGAGCACCCACCGCTCCGCGCTGACTCAGCCGCAACGTTGCCCCNGTATCAACACCCGCTGGCACCTCAACTTGGTAGGTGCGCTCAGCAGTGATGCGACCCTCTCCACGACATCCNCTACACGGGGTTGCAATGACCTCACCGAGACCCGAACACCGAGGACATGCAGACGTCGTCATCATCTGACCGAGCATGCTTTGTCGAACACGGCGCACTTGGCCGGCACCATTGCAATCTCCGCAAGTCACAGGCTGAGTGCCTTCACCGGCACCGNTACCTCCACAGTCATCGCACCGCTGGGGCAGACGGAGATCGACCGAGACTTCTGCGCCAAAGACAGCTTNCTCAAATTCGAGATCGAGGACGACCTCCATATCTTGGCCTCGTGGTGGCCCCGCAGGACCGCCTCGACCGTCACCACCACCAAACGGGCTCGAGCCCCCAAAGAAGGCGTCGAAAATGTCGCCAAGGCCGCCACCGCCAAAGATGTCTTCTGCCGATGGGCCTCCTGCCCCACTGACGCCTGCCTCGCCAAATCGGTCATAGCGGGCGCGCTGATCGTCATCGGAGAGCACCTGGTACGCAACGGCTAATTCTTTGAATCGATCCTCAGCCTGTGGATCATCGGGATTCGCATCGGGGTGCAAATCTCGTGCCCGGCGCCGATACGCCTTTTTGATCTCGTCGGCGCTGGCCAAACGGTCAACGCCAAGCAGTTCGTAGTAATCAGCCACTCGTCACGAACCCTCTTCGAGACGAGTACCGAGTCGCTCACTCACAAGGCCCACCGTAGCGAGCGCCTGCGGGTAGTTCATGCGAGTTGGTCCGAGCACTCCCACCGAGCCAACGTGTTCACCCTCAACTACAACCGGTGAGACAACGATCGAACACGCCGCCAAGGGCTCAACACCGTGTTCTCCCCCGATCGCAACCGACATTCCGCGATCGAGCACGTCTCGCACCAACGACACAACAACAAACTGTTGTTCAAGCGTGTGGAGAATATTGCGAACAACCTCGACCGCATCAAACGAAGCTGCGACCGAAGACGTACCTCCGACATACACGTGATCATCTGAAGACACCTGGAAGACCGCATCTCGCGCCATGGCTGCCAGAGCCGCAACCGCAATGTTCTCGACGCCGTCGATCGTCGTAACCTCTGAGAGTTTCTTCCCCACCAAATTGTGGGAGAGAACTGCTGATGCATCAACAAGCCGTTCATCATCGCAGCCATCAGAAAGTTCGATCGTCGAACTCTCCACCGCCCCATTTGAAAACACGACCACCACTGTTGCGTGCGTGGAACTCAGCGGGACGAGTTGAACACTTCGCACCTCAACCTCGGCCGTTGTCGGACCCACCACTAAAGACGTAGATTGTGTGAGATTCGCAAGTAAGTCGGACGTTTGGTGCAACATCTCTTCGAGACGGCCGTGTGCAGCAGTGAAAAAGTCGCCGATCTGCGCCGTCTGAGCCGAATCAAGAGGGCCGGGCGTTGTGAGGTTGTCGACGAAGTATCGGTAGCCCTTATCAGTTGGGATTCGACCGGCTGACGTGTGCGGCTGTANGAGAAATCCCTCTTGCTCTAAATGGGCAAGCTCATTTCGAACCGTTGCGGAAGAGACACCCACTCCAGGCGCGTCAACAAGGTGGGAAGAACCCACTGGCTGCGCTGTCGCTATGTACTCATGAACGACAGCGCTGAGAATCGCAGTCTTACGGTCGTCGAGCATCTGGCACTCAACGATATCGACTGCTAGCGAGCACGGGCGGCTTCATAACGCCGTAAAGCCTCTTTTCGTTCCTCGCCATGGTCAACCATTGGCGCCGGGTAGCGATCGGAGTTGAGTTCGGGAATCCATCTGCGCTGATACTCACCCGCAGGATCCCAGCGCTCAGCTTGAGCCGTCGGGTTGAACACCCGGAAGTACGGCGCTGCATCCGTACCTGTGCCCGCCGCCCACTGCCAACCGTGGTTATTTGATGCGAGGTCACCGTCGACAAGATGTTGCATAAACCACTTCGCACCCCACTGCCACGGCAGATGAAGATCTTTCACCAAGAAGCTCGCTACGATCATCCGAACCCGGTTGTGCATCCACCCGGTCGCAGCGAGTTGGCGCATTCCTGCGTCAACGATCGGAAATCCGGTCATGCCCTGTGCCCATATTTCGAAACGAGTTCGTGCAGTGCCGTCGGTATCGATTGCAATGCCGTTGAGTTTCGTGTCGAGGTTTGCCCACGCAGAGTCTGGGCGGCGGAAAAGAACATCGGCGTAGAAATCGCGCCACGCAAGTTCGCTTTCAAATGTCGAGTGATGTTCGCAGGTCGGGTCAAGTTCTTGCAGCAGTCGAGCTGGGTGAACCACCCCAAATCGAAGTGCGGTCGACATACGGCTCGTCCCATCNACCGCCGGCAAATCTCGGACATCGCCGTAGTGATGCAAACCATCGCGAGCGAATGTTTCCCAGCGCCGGGTCACGCGCTCGGAGGAAAGGTCGGTCAATTCGTCGTCGACGAGATCGTCGACGTGCTGATCAANCAGATCTCCGAGGTCGTCGATCGAAACCCAATCAGGGTTGGAGGGTGCATCATTGAGCAGCGACTCAGAGGCGTCGAGAGTGAGTCGCCAACGCTTCCGGAACGGAGTGAAGACCGAATACGGCGAACCGTCATCCTTCAACACCCCTCCCGGCGCAACGAGATACGNAGAGCCTGTTCCGATGAAGCGACAGCCAACCTCACGCAAGGCAGCTGCAACCTCAGCATCGCGGCCGTGCCCGTATGGGCCGTAATCGCGAGACACGTGCACTTCGGAGACCCCGAGTGTCTTCACCATGTCTGTAAGCACCTCGGCCGGACGACCACGGCGAATGACAAGCGCGCCTTCGGTGGCCTGCCTGAGGTCCTGAAGGGCAGAGGCCAATGCAGCTCGACGTGGGCCGCCCGCTCGATCAAATGCCGGATCGACAATAAACAGTGGCACCACCGGACCAACCGAAAGTGCCCNCTGAAGAGCCTGATGGTCGCGGACGCGCAAGTCTCGCCGGAACCACAAGATGACGGGGGAAGAGGTCACACTGACAGTGTTGACGTCTCGGCGGGTTCNCGCATGGTCGAGCGAGAAATCAAACCGAATCTCAGCCACATCACGCAGCCAAGCACAATCACCGCGCCATAAAGCAACGACCACGTCAGACCGATTGAGTCGCCGATGACACCGGTGATCGGGCCACCGATTGGATACGACCCAAGAAAAGCAACCGCGCTGAACGCCAGAACACGCCCACGCATCTCAGAAGGACACATATCTTGGCTCCACGAATTCATCGAGGCGATGAAGCCCGCTCCTCCAAGACCTAGTGGGATGGCGACAATGAGAGCAACCGGCCCCGTCGACGAAAATGCCAGACCGACTCCTGCGACTCCGAGCACGAAGGCGTTTGCCGTCATCCAACGCAAAGTCACCGTGGGCCGACCTGCTGTGAGGAGCGAACCGATGAGGCTGCCAAGGCTTGTCGCCGTCATGACCCAGCCGAACCACATCCGATTTCCCCACGCTGCATCGGCGATGCGAGGCAACGCCACGTTGTGGTTATAGCCAAATGTTGAAACCACTGTGTAAATGATGAACACCGACCCAAACAACGGTGTTCGCGCAATGAAGCGAACGGCCTCTCGAATCGGCTGGCCGCCCTTTGCAACACGAGGTGGTTCGGTCACCAGCGAGCGATCGATCGTGATGATCGAGAAGATAATTGCTACCGACGTGACCGCATTGATGACGAACATCCAGCCAACGCCGAACGGACTGATCAGCAACGCCGCAATTGCAGGTCCAAAAATTCGCGAACCGGTCATCGCTGCGGTGTTGAGCGACATGGCATTTGAGATTTCTTCCGGCGCAACGAGCTCGGTAAGGAACCCTCGCCGGGAGGGGTTATCGAGAGCCGACACAATGCCCAACATGAGCGTTGCGGCATACACGAAACCCAGCGTCAACGTGCCGGCGACATGAGCTAGTGCAAGCAGCACTGCCTGAACAGCCATNAGCGACTGCGTGATAAGTACCACTCGGTGACGATCCACTCGGTCTGACAACGACCCTGCCCACGCCCCAATAACGAGAAGAGGCCCAAACTGCAATGCAGTGAGGACTCCGATGGCTGTTGTCGATTCGGTCAACCGATCGACGACTACGGCGACAGTCGTGAACTGAACCCACGCCCCAATCTGCGATATCGCCATTCCGCCGAGGTACTTCCGCACATTCTTGTGACGGAGCGACCGAAAGGTCGTTGACTCAGCAGGGGACATCGACTCAATCGTCCAATTTCAACGCAGAAATGAACACATCGCCTGGAACTTCGACCCGACCGATGGCCTTCATTTTCTTCTTGCCCTCTTTTTGCCGTTCAAGAAGTTTGCGCTTACGGGTGATGTCGCCGCCGTAGCACTTCGCAAGGACGTCTTTGCGCTTAGCCTTCACGGTTTCTCGCGCGATGACCTTGCCCCCAATTGCTGCCTGGATCGGGACATCAAACATTTGCCTCGGAATCAACTCTTTCAGTTTCTCGCACATCCGGCGGCCGTACTGATCGGCACTTTCTCTGTGCACAATCGTCGAGAACGCGTCGGCGGGCGTTCCATTCAGCAGCAAATCAACTCGAACAAGACTCGAGGGGTGGTATCCCGCCAACTCATAATCGAGGCTCGCATACCCCTGGCTCCGGCTCTTCAACTGATCAAAGAAGTCGACAACGACTTCAGCGAGAGGAATGTCGTACACCAGCTCAACTCGCTCAGGTGAGAGGTACTCCATTCGCTTCATTTCACCTCGACGCGATTGGCAGAGCTCCATTAAGGCTCCGGTGTATTCAGTGGGGCTGATAATCGACACTTTGAAAATCGGTTCTTCAATCGACTCGACCTGTTGCGGAGGAGGAAGTTCAGCGGGGTTATCAACGATGGCAATATCACCATCGGTCCGAGTCACCCGGTATTCGACTGATGGTGCCGTTGCGATGAGTGCAAGACCGAACTCACGCTCAAGCCGCTCTTTGACGATTTCCATGTGTAACAACCCGAGAAACCCGCACCGGAACCCAAAACCGAGCGCTCCCGACGATTCAGGGGTGTACGTGATTGATGCATCGTTTAACTTCAGTTTGCCAAGCGCGTCTCGAAGGTCTTCAAAGTCGTCACCATCGATTGGGAACAAACCGGAGAACACCATCGGTTTAGGATCTCGGTATCCGGCAAGCGGTGTTTCGGCGCCCTTCGACGCGGTCGTGACCGTCTCTCCCGAACGGGCGTCGCCAACATCTTTGATGCCCGCAATGAGGTAGCCGACCTCTCCNGGACCNAGTNCTTTNACNGGCACCGTNGCCGGCTGACGCACCCCAATCTCAAGCGCCTCNTGTTGGGCACCNGCCTGCATNAACGACANCTTNGCNCCACTNTGCAGATGCCCGTTCATCACNCGCACNGACGACACCACACCGCGATATTGGTCGAATTGTGAATCGAAAATAAGAGCCTGAAGCGGCTCGTCGGCCGAGCCCTTCGGAGCGGGAATTCGCTCAGCGACTGCATCAAGAAGTTCCGGTACCCCCTCACCAGATTTTGCGGAAATCCGCAGAATTTCCTCAGCAGGAATGCCGAGCACCGTCTCGATTTCCATTGCGTATCGGTCAGGGTCTGCGGCAGGAAGATCAATTTTGTTTAAGCACGCCACAATTTCAAGGTCGTTCTCAAGCGCCAAGTAGCAGTTCGCCAGAGTTTGAGCCTCGATTCCCTGCGCAGCATCAACGACGAGCACTACACCCTCACATGCGGCCAGCGAACGTGAGACCTCGTAGCCAAAGTCAACATGGCCGGGGGTGTCGATGAGATGAAAGACGTGGCCATTCCACTCGACACGAACATTTTGGGCCTTGATGGTGATGCCCCGCTCACGCTCAAGATCCATCGAATCGAGATATTGGGCTTTCATATCTCGTGTTTGCACCGCACCCGTGATCTCAAGAATTCGATCGGACAGCGTCGATTTCCCATGATCAATGTGGGCGATGATCGAGAAATTTCGGATGCGGGAAAGACCCGATGCGGAGTCCATGGCTATCCCCTACGCTACCGCCCGGCGTTGGGAGTGTTCCTCTTGCACCGATAGTCTCACCTCGCTGATGAAAACAGTTTGCGCCGCGCACACTGCATCATCTTGAGACACGATTGGTGCCTGCACCACACACATACACCTTGAGGTAACCGTGGCGAACATTAAAAGCCAGAAAAAGCGAATTCTCACCAACGCAAAAGCGGCAGAACGCAATCGCGCCGTCCGTAGCGAGTTGAAGACTCGAGTGAAGACCGCAACCGCCAGCGCCGGGTCAGAAGATGACTCATCCATGCGTCTCGCAATGAGCAAGATCGACCGGGCCGTTTCTAAGGGCGTTTTGCACAAGAACACTGCGGCCCGCAAGAAGAGCCGCTTGATGCAGAAAATCAACGCCGGCTCGTAAGCCGTCGCCAACTAACGTTCGACCCGAGCCTCAGTGCTCGGGTTGTTTCGCGTCTGGGCCTATTTCGGTTTAGCTCACAAGATGCATAGTCAGCGTGGTCGGCTCGGGGAAAGGCGGGCGAGACGGGCAACTAAGACCTCAGTCACCGCCACATCGTCGAGACCCGTCCGGCCGCGCACATCAAGATCGGCATCGGCAAGCAAACCCATTGCTCGGCGCAGACCATCGGTTCCCAGGCGTTGCGAACCCTCGAGAGCCTTTTTTGCTGGAAACCCGCTTTTCACTCCCAGTACCTCAGCAGCGGAATCTTGCGAGTTCGCCCCGCTGCCATCAAGCATCGACATTTTGGCGTAGTGCCCATGCAGGATCGCCATGACCTGCAACGGATGTCGTCCTCCGCCGTGAACCATTCGGTGAAGGAGACTGATCGCCTTGGCCGCATCGCCTCGGTCGATCGCATCGGTGAGATCCCAGGGAGGGACTCCTCCTGCCTCTCCGAGCAGAGGCTCAACTTCTTCAACTCGGACCCGTGTCTTGGCATTGTGCGAGCTCGCAATCGTGTCGAGAATGCCATCGAGAGCCCCGCTATTTTCGCCGAGCCAATCAACAAGCCGGGCGACTACTCGATCGTCGAGATCAACGCCTTTCGCCGCCGCTCGGGATCGAACCCACAACGCCCGATCCTTTCCTCTCGGGGCAACCGAGGTGCTACGAACCTCTCCCCCTCCAGCCTTTACCGCGTCGAGCAATTTTTTTGAGATCGCCCCGCCTCCACCGACCAACACAACATCGGTTGAGTCAAGAGGGTTTTCGAGAAATGAGATCAGTGGCGAGAGGTCGGCGAGATTGAACCGGCCCACATTCCGAGCAACTACCACCCTGCGATCGGTNAGAAAAGGCGGTGTATGGGCAGCGTCAACGACCGATTGCATTGAGAACTCGGCGTCGTCAAATTCATCAACCATCATCGATGAGTCGTTATCTCCGACAAGTTCGTTCAGCAGTTCGCGCACCGCGGTGCGAAGTACCGACTCATCGTCACCACTTAATACATACGTCGTCATGTCAGTCCTCGTGTTTAGCACGAACACGAGCGTGATGCCGATAGCCCTAGGTCATAGCAACAACACCGGCAAGACAAAACAAGGCGATCATTGCCGGCAGGGGTGAATCTGGCTCAAAATCGGCTGCAATCCAGGCGACACTGTCCACCCACCACGCCCCTGCGGCGGCGGTAACCGGACAACATGTGCGCAACAACAACTCGTTGCGCTCATCACTCATAGGGATGAAGTCGGGGTTCACCGTCTCTACGCCTGGGTCACCATAGGATTCGGTCATGACGACAAGCTCAGAGAGCGAACCCGTTTCGACAGCAGCACCGGTGGCAGGAGGACCCCGCTGGTACCGCAGACGCATTCGCGTAGTCGGGCCGTGTGCTGCGCTCTTGCCGCCATCAGTCATTGGCGTTCTGTCTCTTTTCATCTTGCTGCTCGGCGGAGGTCGACTAAGTGCCGTTTTAGGCCTCACCGGCACGATGATCTCCAGCCCGGGACTATTGCTCGTTGGGGCTCCGATCGCCAATTCGAGTTCTTACCCCGTGGCCTTGCTGCTGAGCGTGCTGTTTTGGATAGCGGTCGGGTTCATCGCTGCATGGCGCGCTACTCGGAGACCCATTGCCGGGTGGCCTGAGTTCTGGCGTGAATATGTCTTCCTGTGGCTTGCCACCGCAACTGGCGCCGGCATTGGAATCGTGATTGCGGCTACTCGCATCGGCGGNGCCCTGCTGTAATGCGTACCGGGAAGATCGGAGCATAAACGCTATCTCTACCCGACGGGCTGAGGTGCCGGACGGCCCGTTAAAACAGACGCGCGGTCAACTGTTTGCGATACGCCGCGGTTCGAGGGTCATCGGGGCCCATCAATTCGAGAATGTCAACGAACCGCTGGCGGGCTTCATCATCGACTTTGACCTGATTGAGTAGCGAGGTCAACTCTTGATCAAAATCATCATCTGGGGGCACCGACCCGACCCGCGCTGCAGCCTTGATGCGTCGAGCATCATCGGTTTCAGGGATTCGCTCAAGAAGCGCAAGAGCTTCTTCAGCCGCGTCNCGCNGCACGAGGATGTCCGCAAGAGCAANGATGACGGCCTCATTGGACGGGTCGCTCTCAAGAACTGCTCGCAAACCCAACTCGTCGCGNCGCTCAACAAGACCTTGGATCATCTCTGCCATCGGGTCTGCGCCCAACCGCCCGATGAATGCATCGATCTCNGGGCGGCCCTGGGCTCCAACGAATCCGTCGACAACCTGTCCATCTCGGATGGCGTACACCGCAGGAATCGACTGCACCTGAAACATTTGTGAAATGGCCGGGTTTTCATCAACGTTGACTTTGGCAAGAACTACTTCGCCCCCGGTCGCCGCTACTGCTTCTTCGAGCATTGGGCCAAGCGTCTTGCATGGGCCACACCATGGCGCCCACAGGTCGACAACTACCGCCTGGCGTCGGGAACGTTCNAGTACCTGCGACTCGAAGTCCGCGTCGCTGACGTCGAACACTGNACCTTGAGGACCCGGAATTTCACTCACGATCTTCACCCTACCGACGTACCGAGAGCATGGCTGAACCNCGCTGTCACTACCATCATCGTTATGAGTGCACCCGAGGGCATCTTCGAGTCGTCAGTGACGAGCTGGCTGGACACATCAGTTGACGGTGCAGTNGGNCCTTACAGCTGGGAGATCATCGCCGGAGGCCACTCGAACCTCACCTTTCTCGTTACCGATGCGAACGGCCGCCGACTCGTGCTTCGCCGGCCCCCACTTGCCCACGGGCTTGCAAGNGCTCATGACATGGCCCGGGAACACCGGATTATCTCCGCGTTGAATCGATCATCGGTGCCGGTGCCGACGACAGTTGGGCTCTGCGAGGACGACCGCATCAACGGTGCGCCGTTTTATGTCATGGAGTATGTCGATGGTCATGTCGTGCGCGATGTTGAGGCTGCTGAGAGGCTCCTCAGCGAACCGGCTCGTGCTCGAGCAAGCGAGTCATTGGCCGAAACGCTCGCCGCAATACACGAGGTCGACCTTGTCTCTGTTGGCCTTAACGACCTTGGCCGGCATGAGGATTACCTCGCGCGCCAACTCCGTCGCTGGTACGGGCAATGGGAGCAGCAACGAACCCGTGATCTCAGCCTTATCGATGACGTTCATGCTGTGCTCATCGCCAACCTTCCAGCCCAGCAGGNCGCNACNATCGTNCACGGCGANTACCGTCTCGATAACACCATGGTCGATNATGACGGCAATGTGTGTGCAGTTCTCGACTGGGAAATTTGCACCCTCGGTGACCCACTCGCAGACATTGCAATGCTCGCCGTGTATTGGACAGGTCCTACCGATACACAAAGTGCATGGGAATCGGGGGCAACGACGNCGGCGGGGTTCTGGGATCGAAACCAACTAATCGAGCGCTATGCACAATCGTCGGGAAGAGACCTCGGTAATTTCGATCTCTACATGGCATTTGCAAACTGGAAGCTCGCTTGCATTCTCGAGGGTGTCTACGCGCGGTATCTCGGTGGTGCACTCGGCGAACGCGATACCTCGGAACTTGAGCCATTCAAGCGACAGGTCGACTCCGCTGCACGAGCCGCTGCCGATCTCCTTAATGTGAACTGAGCCATGACGATCACCTGGAAGGAACACCCTGTCTCGCTCGACAAGCCGGTACTCGTCGTGTACCTCAGCGGGTGGATTGATTCAGGTGGAGCTGCCCAACTCGCAACCGATGCCTTACTTGAGGAGTGTCGAGCTGAGCCCCTCGCGGTCTTTGACGACGACACGTACCTCGATTTCAGGGCTCGTCGCCCAACGATGAAGCTCGTCGAAGGACGCAACACCGTGCTCGACTGGCAACACATCACACTCTCACACGGTCGGGACCGAATCGGCAGAGACATCATCATTGCCCATGGGCCTGAACCTGATCTGGCCTGGCACCGATTCGTGAAGGAGTTGACCGACGCTGCGGTCACTCTCGGCGTGTCTAATTGCGCGCACCTTGGGGCCTACCCGTTCTCTTGCCCTCATACACGACCTTCTCGACTGTCGATGACAACAGCATCAGANGATTTACTCGCAACCCTTTCGTTCCTGCGGAGCACGCTCGATGTGCCGGGCGGCATCGGCTCTGCACTTGAGCACTCTTTGCATAACGCGGATATCCCAACCCTTGGTATTTGGGCGCAGGTCCCTCATTACGCAGCGACAATGCCATATCCGGCCGCTGCTGTCGCCCTGCTAGACGGGCTGAGAGACGCTCTCGATCTTGTCATCGACGGAACCGACTTACGCTCGACAATGGTCGAGCATCGCGAACGCCTCGACATCCTTATACGCGACAACTCTGAGCACGAGCAAATGCTGAAACAGCTCGAGGTTGCCCACGACGCCCAGCTTGCAGGTGAGCCCAATATCGATGCAATGCCACCAACCATCGGTGAGATCTCGGCAGATGAACTCACCGAACAGGTCGANNGNTTTCTCCGCGGACACGACTGAGTCGGTGCGACGGACCCCGCCCCATTAGGGTCAGGGTATGAGAATTGATGCAACATTGATGGGCGGTCTTGCTGAAGCAGCTGCCTCCGCAAAAGACCTTGAGGCCGCCGGTTACGACGGAGCGTGGACGGCCGAAACAGCACACGATCCGTTTTTACCACTCGTTCAAGCCGCGGCTGACACCAGTTCTATCGAGCTCGGCACCTCAATCGCCGTGGCATTCGCTCGCAATCCGATGCTGCTCGCAAACCTCGGCTGGGATCTTCAAGCATTTTCGAAGGGCCGTTTCGTCCTCGGCTTGGGTTCGCAGATCAAACCGCATATCACGAAGCGATTCTCAATGGAGTGGAGCTCGCCTGCGGCTCGCATGCGCGAGATGATNAACGCCGTCCGTGCAATCTGGGACACCTGGGAGAACGGAACGAAACTCGACTTCCGTGGCGATTTTTATCAGCACACNTTGATGACCCCGTTCTTCACACCTAACGCATCGGACCTTGCGGGGTTCGGCGTGCCAAAGATTTTCATTGCAGCTGTCGGCAACCTCATGACCGAAGTCGCCGGTGAAACCTGCGATGGCGTCATCGTGCACGGCTTTACCACCGAGCGCTACATCCGTGAAGTCACCATTCCTGCCCTGGAGAAAGGTCGCGAAAAAGCTGGCAAGACAATGGATGGTTTCCAGATCTCGGGGCCGCTCTTTGTCGTCACCGGCAATAACGAAGACGAAATGAAGCAGGCGGCGCAAGCCACGAAGCAACAGATTGCGTTTTATGGTTCGACTCCTGCCTACCGACCGGTGCTCGAACTCCACGGATGGGGCGAAATGCAAGAAGAACTCAACCTCCTCTCGAAAGCAGGTGACTGGGTGAAGATGGGCGAAGCTATCGACGACGAAATTCTCAACACCTTTGCCGTCGTTGGTGAGCCCGAGCAGATTGCCTCAGAGCTCAAGCGTCGCTATGGCGACATTGTCGATCGCCTTGGTTTCTACGCCCCATATAAATCAGATCCGGGGCGCTGGAAGCCGGTGCTCGAAGAACTTCGGAGTTGACCAACAACAGGATGCCAGTTGCGTGAGGCGTTGAACGCTTCGTATCTACATATGTCCGGTCGACCCGGTTCTGCGCGCCGACTTCACGAGAACCCACGGCAATTCGATCCTGATTGGAGAAGTGATGACCACACTTGGATACCAGATTCCCTCGTTCACCTATCCCGGCGTTGGGCCCGACCAGCTTTTCAGCAATGTTGCGCGGCAAGCAAAAGAGGCCGAGAGCGCCGGGTTCGACACGTTGATGGTGATGGATCACTTCTACCAACTACCCATGATTGGCTCTCCCGACGCCTACATGCTCGAGTGTTACGCCCTGCTCTCAGCTCTCGCTCGAGAGACATCAACGATTCGCCTGTCGTCGTTGGTAACGGGAAACACCTATCGGAACCCAGCAGTTCTTGCAAAGACGGTCACAACTCTCGACATCGTGTCTGAAGGTCGCGCCCAGCTCGGTATCGGAGCGGGATGGTTCGAACTCGAACACTCTTCATTCGGTATTGAGTTCGGCACATTCACCGACCGGTTCGAGAAACTCGATGAAGCGCTTCAAATTATCTTGCCGATGCTGAACGGAGAACGTCCGACCCTTGACGGCAAGTGGTACCAAGTGGTCGATGCGATGAACGAGCCGCCGCCAGTGAGGAGGATCCCTGTCATGATCGGTGGCGGTGGCGAGAAGAAGACCCTCAAATTCGTCGCTCGATACGCGGACGACTCAAATCTCATCTGCGCTGTCGATGAGGTACCTCGGAAACTCGCCGCCCTTGACGAGCACTGTGGGGCCGAACATCGAGACCGGTCGACCATTACTGTCACGCGACAGCAAGCGACGTGCATTGCTCCAACATTTGAAGAGGCCCGTTCAGAGCTCGACACCACGCTCGGCGCACGCGGACTGACCGGTCAGCAACTTGACCTTGCTAGATCGCTCGTCGTACATGGTGACCCTGACACCGTCGGCGAGCAGATGGCAGCTCAACTCGAACTCGGCCTTGACGGGTTCACGGTGAACGCCGTTGCTAACTGCCACATCCCTGAACGCGTTGAACTGCTCGGAAACACACTGAGCGCGCTGATCTCTTAGTGCCGAGCGGCTGATGACCTGGGACCCCTCCCAGTACCTGCGGTACGATATCGAGCGAAGCCAGCCTGCACGCGACCTCATTGCTGCGCTTGGCGACGTCAACCCAACGGAGATCGTTGATCTCGGATGCGGAACCGGTAACTCAACTGCATTGCTTGAACAACGTTGGCCCCGAGCATCGCTCACCGGCATTGACGGGTCAACGGAAATGCTTAACCAAGCGTCTCAATCAGGGGTAAGTGCCGCTTGGCATACAGCAGACATTTCGACGTGGCGACCAGACACACCAGTCGATCTCATATTCTCGAACGCCGCCCTGCACTGGCTCGACGACCACACCACTCTGTTTCCACAACTGATCGGCACCCTCGCTGAACTCGGTGCTCTTGCAGTTCAGATGCCGTACAACTTCTCTCAGCCAAGCCACACGCTGATCAACGANATCGCAAACGAANCACAGTGGGTCGATCGCTTGGATCATGTTGTGCGCCCGTCACCGGTAGCCGCACCCGACCGCTACCTGCAGATACTTGAGCCACTTGTTTCCAGCCTTCGCGTGTGGACAACCACGTATCTCCATGTTTTACACGGCGACCACCCCGTGGCCGAATGGACCGGCGGAGCAACCCTCCGCCCCGTCATCGCCGCACTTGGCGACGACGCTCACGCGTTCATCGATGAGTACAAGTCTCGACTAACTGCGGCGTACCCGCAGCGAACCGACGGAACAACCGTGTTTCCGTTCACGCGCATGTTCATCGTTGCGAAACGATGACACTTCGCATTAACGAATCGATAATGTCTCCGCAAGATAGAACTCTCGACACTTCGACCGTTGCAACTTCCCAGAAGATGTTTTTGGCAACGTGCTCGGTTCAACGAGAATGACATCGCGTGGTGGCAAGCCACAGACCTCCAGCGTTCGCTGGTGGATCTCTGAACGAATCTCGTCGCCGTTCTCGGCCCGAGATTCTGCGACAACAACAACCGATTCTTTTCCTTTGTACCCCTCAACGCCGAACGCGATGACATTGCCCGCTCGTACGCCTTCGATCGTGCCAACTGCTCGCTCGATGTCTTCAGGAAAAACGTTTCGACCTCCAACGATGATCACGTCCTTAATGCGACCGCACAGCACCAATTGGCCACCAAGGATGTAAGCAAGGTCACCAGTGCAGAGCCAGCCGTCTTGCAGTAACTCGGCGGTCGCATCATCACGTTTGTAATAGCCCGGCGTCACCGATGTTCCTCGCATCAAGAGTTCGCCCACAGAACGCTCGGGCAACTGTTCACGTGACTCGGGGTCGACCACCTTCATCTCAAGGCCCGGCACCGCAGTGCCGAGCAAAGGAAGTCGGCGCCCGCGACGAGTGAACTCGTCTTCATCTTCGGTAACAAGCGGCACCGCTACCCGGTCGCGCTCAAGCACCTCTCGATCGATTGAGTCCGACAGAAGACCCTCCCCGCGGCGAGGAAATGTTCCGGCAATCGCCACTTCCGCCATGCCGAATGCAGGGAAAACTGCTGCAGGGTCGAATCCATACGGCGCTGCGGCTTCACAGAACGCGTCCATCGCTTTCGGATCGACTGGTTCAGCTCCACTCAGCGCTAGTGTCAACGTTGAAAGGTCGAGATCAGGTGACCGGCGCAGACCGCGGGTTGCGAGCACCCAGGCAAAATTTGGGCCAGCTGTTGCTGTACCTCCCCACTCTGAGATCCATTCCATCCAGCTCGCGGGATGGGCCATGAAATCCTGTGGAGCAGCTTGCACGAGCTCAACACCAGTCGTCATCGGAATCGCCAGAAACCCAACCAAACCCATGTCGTGATAGAGCGGCAACCACGACACCATGACTTCGTCATCACGCAACGACGCGGCCTCGCATGCTCCATCAATATTGGCTGCGAGCACCCGATCTGGAATCATCACACCCTTTGGCTCACTAGTTGAACCACTTGTGTATTGGAGAATCACGAGACGATCAGGGTCGTCTTCGGGTATCTCAAGCCGATCTCCAGACGGCACACCCTCGCTGCCTGGAAGTACCGACGCCATCGGAGCGATCGGAGGGTCTCCCTCAATCGCCTCATAGAACGGTGCCAGCCGATCATCGATCAACACCAGCTTTGCGTCGCCGTGACGAATGCGTAGTCGCGTTGACGACACAAACTCGTCAAGCGAACCCATCCGCATCGGTAACGGCAGAATCATCGAAGCAACCCCGGCCAGCCAGCAGCCACGGACGATCGTCATTAATTCCCGGCTCGTTGGGCCGAGCACCGCCACATGGTCTCCGGGTTGCACACCACGAGCCTGCAACGCTGCCCCGACTGCACGAGCCTCCTCGTGAATCTGAGCCCATGGGACAAACACTGGGCCGTCTGGCGCAACGGACTTACCGACGAAACGAACCCCTCCGGTCCCCTCAGCAGCCCTTTCTAGACGCGCGCGAATCGACAAATTTGGCTCAGTGGACATCACACAAAAAACATTACTTGCGACGGCGCCCTAACCCCTCCCCCTAGTCGACGGATCACCCCCGTAGGCTGTGTTCTCGCTATGGAGGACAGCAACGAACAACAAGCTGAACGGCTCACGCCATTTCGCTACACCGCGGCACTCGCCACCGACATTGAAACCCGCTGGCAAGACACCTGGGACGAACGCGGCACCTTCAACTCGCCCAACCCTGCCGGACCACTCGCTGATCCTGATGCGCTGAGTGACCGGGGCGAGAAGTTATTCGTTCTCGATATGTTCCCCTATCCGTCGGGAGCCGGACTGCATGTCGGACACCCTCTCGGCTACATCGGCACCGACGTGTACTCGCGCTTCAAACGAATGACTCAACACAACGTGCTCTACACGATGGGCTTCGATGCATTCGGACTTCCCGCCGAGCAATATGCGGTGCAAACCGGTCAGCATCCGGCGATTACCACCGACGACAATGTCGCCAACATGCGTCGTCAGCTTCGACGCCTCGGACTCAGCCATGACCGCCGACGGTCAATCTCAACGACAGACCCTGAGTACTACCGATGGACCCAATGGATCTTCACTCAGATCTTCAACTCGTGGTACGACACCGACCTCGAGCGGGCTCGACCGATCAGCGAACTCGTCGACGAATTTGAATCTGAAACGCGCTCACCTCCAACGGTCGGGTCTGGGCTGAAATGACCGAACCTGAGCGTCGCTCATGTCTTGACGAGTACCGCCTCGCCTACGTAAGCGAAGCACCAGTGAACTGGTGCCCTGGTCTCGGCACCGTCGTCGCAAATGAAGAAGTCACAGCAGACGGCCGAAGCGATCGCGGAAATTTCCCAGTGTTCAAACGCAATATGCGTCAGTGGATGATGCGCATCACGACCTACGCCGACCGACTGATAGATGATCTTGAACTTCTCGACTGGTCAGACGCAATCAAAACGATGCAACGAAACTGGATCGGCAGGAGCCATGGCGCCCACGTCAACTTCAACTCTGCCGCTGGCCCCATCACCGTGTTTACGACGAGACCTGACACCTTGTTCGGAGCAACGTTCATGGTCCTCGCTCCAGAGCATCCTTATGTCGATCAACTCACGACCGCTAACCAAGCCGAATCAGTAGCCGCATACCGCTCTCAAGCAACTGCAAAAAATGACATTGATCGCCAAGACGACACACGCGAAAAAACCGGAGTCTTCACCGGTGCGACTGCCACAAACCCGCTCACCGGCGAGGAAATCCCCGTGTGGATCGCCGACTACGTCCTCATGGGGTACGGAACGGGAGCCATCATGGCGGTTCCGTGCGGAGACCAGCGAGACTTTGAATTCGCTCGTACGTTTGGCCTATCGATCCCTGCAATTCAGCAGCCTCCGAGCGACTGGTTCGCGGAGCGCAACATCGAGCCAACTCTCGATACCTCAATGTGGCCAGAGGCCTTTGTAGGAAATGCCCCATATGTGAACTCAGCAAACGACACCCTCGATCTCAACGGAATCAGTTCTGTGAGTGAGGCTGTTACAACAACCAATAGTTGGCTTGAAGAGCGCGGATGTGGTGAAGCAACCATCAATTACAAACTTCGCGACTGGCTCTTCAGCCGTCAGCGCTACTGGGGAGAACCTTTCCCCGTCGTCTACGACGAACACGGCAACGCACACACCCTCCCTGACGACATGCTCCCCGTTGTGCTGCCGGAGACCGACTCGTTCAGTCCCCGGACGTTCGACGCTGATGATGAACATAGCGACCCCGAAAGCCCGCTCGATCGGCTCAATGACTGGGTCGAACTACAACTCGACCTTGGCGATGGACTCAAGACATACCGTCGAGATACCAACGTCATGCCACAGTGGGCAGGCTCGTGTTGGTACGAACTTCGCTACCTCGATCCAACGAACGATGATCGCTTTGTCGACCCCGCAGTTGAGAGTTACTGGATGGGGCCACGAACCGACCTCCGTCCTGACCACCCGGGTGGGGTTGATCTCTACGTTGGCGGAGTGGAGCACGCAGTTCTCCACCTTCTGTACGCACGCTTTTGGCACAAGGTGCTCTACGACCTCGGGCATGTGAGTTCGAAAGAGCCCTACGCACGCCTGTTCAACCAGGGCTACATCCTCGCCAATGCGTTCAAAGATGAGCGCGGCATTTACGTTGACGCGTTCTCGGTTGAGGAGCGAGATGGNGCCTTTTATTTNGAGGNCGATGAAGTCACTCGTGAGTGGGGAAAGATGGGTAAGAGCCTCAAAAANGCNNTCTCCCCCGACGAGATNTACGAGGCTTATGGCGCCGACACGCTCCGGCTNTACGAAATGGCGATGGGGCCNCTCGACGCAAGCAGACCATGGGAAACCCGCGATGTCGTTGGCATGTTCCGATTCCTCCAGCGCCTTTGGAGAACAATGGTGGTCGAAGAGACTGGCGAACTGCGCACATTGGCCGACAGCACAGATGACGAGACCCGCCGTCTTCTTCATCGAACGATCGACGTCGTTCAGACCGAAATGGAAGCACTTCGGTTTAACACAGCTATTGCCAAACTCATTGAACTCAACAATCACGTCACGAAGGTGATTAATGCGACGAATGAAATTCCTCGTGAAGTTGCAGAATCGATGGTGCTCATGGTCGCGCCGCTCGTGCCGCACATCGCTGAAGAGCTCTGGAGCAAACTTGGCAACACCGAATCGCTGACATACGCCGAGTTCCCATCTGCAGACCCGGCACTGCTCGTCGATGATGAAGTCGAGATGCCGGTGCAAGTACGAGGAAAAGTTCGCACCCGGGTGATGGTCCCCGCTAATGCCGATGAGAAAGCAATCACCGACATCGTGCTCAGTGATGAACGCGTCATCGCCGCACTCGATGGGGCTGATCCGGCAACGCTAAAAAAGATCATCGTTGTTCCCGGGCGAATGGTGAACCTCGTTCCTTGAGATGANNCTCGGCACCTCTGGTGTCCAACGGAAGCCAGCACNNCTCTGCTGAGTAGTTTCAAGNNATGGCAGGAANACGATTTCTNATCACNGGNGCCTCACGGGGTATCGGNTTCGCNACCGCTCAANAAATGGCCAACAACGGCGACGTTCCNATCGGCCTGGCCCGAACGCAACCCGACGACTTCCCTGGNGAATTNTTCCCGGTCGATCTCTCCGACCGGTCNTNGACTCAGTCAGTNCTCGATNAGGTTCTNGCTGCCGGCGCTATCGACGGNGTNCTCAACAACGTTGGNATNGTTCGACCTGGGAACATTGGCGAGATCGANCTTGACGATTGGGCAGACGTTCAAGACATCACCGTCCGNTCAGCCATTCANACCGTTCAGGCGGCAATGCCAGGAATGGTCGAGCGCAANTGGGGCCGCGTNGTCAATATCTCGAGCGTTGTGTCGCTCGGAGGTGTCGTNGGACGATCNTCNTATGGCTCNTCCAAGGCCTCGTTGGAGCATCTCACCCGCATGTGGGCACTCGAACTTGCCCAACACGGCATCACTGTCAACGACGTTGCGCCAGGCCCAGTCAGCACCGAACTGTTCCGCGAAAACAACCCGCCGGGTTCGCCGGGTGAAGCGCGGTACCTCTCGATGGTTCCCCTTGGAAAGCTCGGTACAGTCGAAGACATCTCTTCAGCGGTCTGCTTCTTGATGTCGGAATCTGCCGGTTGGATCACCGGCCAAACATTACGTGTTGACGGCGGCTCGTCGATTGGTGCAGCCAGCCTTCTCTGACCACCGCTCTTATCGTTCACTCCCGTGAGTCAGGCGGGTTGAACAACGATCTCACTCGCTTTCACCGAGGCCCACACTTCGCCGTCGGGCTCCGTTGCCAACGCATCGAAACCAGCTGGAGTGACCTCGACCGCAATTGGAAGCGGCGTGCCTAACTGCACGCGAACCCTGCCGTCAGATCGGTCAACAGCATCGATCGTGGTCTGCCAAACATTTCGAGGACTCCCCTCAGGGCGCTCTCGGTGAAGCGATACCGATCGGGGGCGCACGATCGCAATGACGTCTCCGTCATCAGCTCCATGAGCTCCGACGGTAAGCGACATCGTCCCCAGCGAAAGTTCGTCTCCTCGCAGTTGTCCCGATAGCGGGTTCAGACCGAGAATCTCGGCGACGAAATGCGATCGAGGCGTCGCAAGCACCTCGCTCGGGGTTCCAATCTGCACCACTGAGCCAGATTCGACAACAACGATTCGATCGGCCAGCGTTAGGGCTTCGACAGCGTCGTGAGTGACGATGAGCCGCGCCGTTGATGGTGAGCGCATCGAAGAGAACAACCTGCGGGCATGTGCTCGAGCGCTGGCATCGAGCGCAGCGAATGGTTCGTCAAACAACATGACGGAGGGTTCAGTTGCGAGCGCT
>PBWL01000019.1 GCA_002727235.1 Acidimicrobiaceae bacterium | reverse complement strand
CGCATCACCCGATTCTTCGCAGTGCCTCCGGTCGTACTTGCGTTGGCGAAACATCCTGCGGTTGATTCATACGATCTCTCATCGCTCGTGCAGGTGTTCTCTGGTGCTGCTCCTCTTGGCGCTGAAATCGCAATGGAGGCGGAGAAGCGCATTGGGTGTGAGGTCGTGCAGGGTTACGGCATGACGGAGTTGTCCCCCGTCAGTCACGCCACACCTCCGGGAATGTTCAAAGCGGGGTCGTCCGGTGTCACGGTCTCGAATACCGAAAGCCGCATCGTTGACCCTGACACTGGGGAAGATCAGCCGTTCGGCGAACGCGGCGAGTTATGGGTTCGTGGCCCGCAAGTCATGAAGGGTTATCTCAATAACCCTGAGGCGACGGCAACCACCCTTGATAGCGANGGTTGGCTGCACACTGGTGACGTTGCAATCATCGATGAAGACCATCACATGACNATCGTCGACCGAGTGAAAGAACTCATCAAGTACAACGGTTTTCAGGTTCCGCCTGCGGAACTTGAGGCTCTCCTCATCACGCACCCCGAAGTGAACGATGTGGCAGTGATTGGCATTCCTGACGGCTCGGCTGGCGAACTTCCCAAGGCATTTATTGTTCGCTCGCTTGGCAGTGAGGTGACGGCGGAAAACCTCCAGGCATTCGTCGCCGAGCACGTTGCTTCCTATAAGCACATTCGGCTCGTTGAATTCATCGATGAAATTCCAAAGTCGGCTTCGGGCAAAATTCTTCGCCGCTTNCTTCGAGATCAGGGCTGACAAATCCACAATGTCATCAACACCAGTTCACACCAATATCGCCGATCGAGTCTTGACGATCACCATCGATCGGCCAGAAGTACGAAATGCTGTCGATGGTCCGACCGCCGAGGCACTTCACGAGGCGTTTCAGCAACTTGATGGCAATGACGATGTCGACATCGGCATTCTGACCGGCGCCAATGACACATTCTGCGCAGGAGCCGACCTCAAATCGGTTGCTGGTGGAGCAGGCCCGAGAGTGCACGACGACATGTCGCTCCCAGGCCCACTCGGACCGACACGCATGATGACCTCGAAACCGCTCATAGCCGCAGTCGAGGGCTATGCAGTTGCGGGAGGCCTCGAGCTGGCGTTGCTCTGCGATCTCCGGGTTGCTGCGACCAATGCGGTATTTGGCGTGTTCTGTCGTCGGTGGGGTGTACCACTCGTCGATGGAGGAACAATTCGCTTACCCCGCCTTGTNGGTCACTCTCATGCGATGGACCTCATCCTTACTGGCCGCGGTGTGTCGGGCGAAGAGGCCAAAATGATGGGGCTTGCGAACCGGCTTTGTGAACCTGGAGAGGCACTCTCAGATGCTCGGACGCTTGCTCTTCAACTTGCTGGCTTTCCTCAAGGATGCATGAGGTCTGATCGCGAATCGGCATATTCGCAATGGGACCTTGACATCGACGCAGCACTCGACAACGAGACGAAGCTTGGGCTTGACGTCATTCGCTCAGGTGAAACCCGCAACGGTGCAACCCGGTTCGCGAATGGTGAGGGACGTCACGGGGTATTTTGAGCGCTCGGCAGAACGCCATACCTCGGTGTGCCATGGCTGCGCAACCCTTGTGACGGGCTGAATCTGGACTTGCCGCTATTCGGTTATTGGCTCCAACAGCTTGCGAAGTTCGGCCTTCGCGATCTTCTCAAGGGTTGAACGAGGAAGTTCATCAACCACTCGAACCGTACGGGGCACCTTGAAATCGGCGAGATCGCGTTGACATGCTGCGATGATTTGTTCGGCGACCTCGCTTCCGGCCGAACTCGACGCGATGAGGAAAACTGCAGGCACCTCATCGAGCATGTAATGCGGTTGAGCCACTACTGCGCACTCACTCACCAAGCCGGTTGCCATGATCACCGACTCGATTTCCGATGCAGCCACGTTCTCTGCACCCACCTTCAACATGTCCTTCAAGCGGTCGCCAAAAATGAGATCGCCAGCATCATTCATGATGATCGAGTCGCCTGTTGCGAACCAACCATCATCATCAAAAGAATCACTTGTCGCTTCGGGGTTGCCTGCGTACTCCTTGAATAGTGACACCCCGCGAATACCCCGAATAAAAAGTTCACCGCTTTCGCCCGGACCGATGTGGGTTCCGTCGGGCCGTCGGATGTTGATCTCGTAGGCCGGCGATGCCCTGCCGATGGTGTACGGGGCGCACGGCTCATCGGGATCACCGACAATGCCTTGAGTGATAGTTTCTGTCATTCCCCACCATCCAAAGGTGGTGACCCCGAGGCGCTCTTCGACCTCTGGCATACGAACTGCACAGCCCCAGAATCGGAAATGATGATCTTGAGGGATTTCACCGGCGAGAATTGCCTTCACACAGAATGGGATCGTTGAAACCCACGTGACGCTGTTGCGAAGCGCCACGTCCCAGAAGCGAGAAGCCGAAAACCGTGGCTGGACAACCATGGTTCCGCCCGACCACAGGGTCGACAGCATCGAATACGACTGTGCGTTCGTGTGGAAGAGCGGCAAAATAACCTGAGTGGTGTCTGCGGAAGTCAGCCGCATATGAGCACAGTTCATCTGCATTCCCCAGATCACGTTGGCATGCGTCCACAACACTGCCTTCGGCCGAGATGTCGTGCCAGAAGTGAATTGGATACCGAGGTCTGCGAGTGGATCTACTGGCCGTTCTGGTGCAGTTGCGCCCTCCGCCATGACATCGTCAAAGCGCTCGTACTCGATTTCGTCGGGCACACTGCTCGGCGTTCCGGCGTCGGTCGATGACAAGATCAAGAACCGAATCATCGGAGCAGCATCACGAACAAGTTCAGAAAACCCTGGTGAGGTGATCGCACCCACCACACCGGCGTGTTCAGCGAAGTACTCCATGTCACGGGCAACCGAGCGCGTATTTGTCGAGACTGCGACCGCCCCAAGACGCGCACATGCAAACCAAGAGATGACAAACTCGGGCGAGTTGTCGAGATGAACGAGGACCCGGTCACCAATCTGCACCCCACGTNNATGCAACGCCCCTGCTAGCGATTCGACTGCTGCACCNAACTGNNCGTANGAATACGTNGCCGNCGACCCCTCGAAGGGTTCCCACACCATGAATGGCTTATCTCCGTATGTTGCAACGCGAGATGCCAACACTGACGGGACATCACGCCCTTCGACCATCGCCCACTTACCCGCATCAATTCGATCCCGAAGATTGCTCATGCCAATGATTCCCCCAGTTAGATGTTCACCCGTGGCCGTTAACGCTCAAAATCGTAGGGCGATACCGAGGATCGCTAGGAATCAGAACTCAGGAACCGCTTCTGCGACACTTACGAGATGGCAAACCCGTTCTCTGGATCTACTCAGCGAGAAGACGACATCGTGATGGGCGAATGGCGATCTCCTCGACAAATGCTGCACGACCAAACTTATGACGGCCACGTGAGCGTGCACGATGACTCGATGGCCGAAGGTCTCGGACTTCCGGGCGCTCCGATCGAAGGCCCGACCCATTTCAGCCANCTTGATCTTCTCGCCTACGAAATGTTTGGGGATGAATGGTTCGTCACCGGATGTGTGAGTTCACATTTNGAGAACATGGTGATCGAGGGGGAAAAGGTAAAAGCCTTTGCCCGTCAAGTCGGCGACCACACCGCCGAGGCATGGGCAGAGAAGGAAAACGGCGATCGCGTACTCGCGGCATCGTTGACNGTGAAAGATGCCAATACAGCTCTATCCGANCGGCTCGGCGNTGCACANGAAAAAGATCCTGGGGAACTCTTCATCATNGATCGCCTCGANCTCGGAATGACGACAGGNCCCGACAACGCCACACTCACCNTNAACGAGCACAACGGCGACATGTATCCGTTCTCACTTGCAGAGAAACTCACCTCAATTACCGAGCCGTGCCAGTGGTATTCCGACGACGACTCAAGCCCGTGGCAACTCCCCGTCGTGCCGTCAGAGATGTTGAGCGTCATGGGGCACCGTGGCGGATCTCATCTACCGGTTCGAGGCCCCTCGGTAGGACTTTTTATCGATCTCGAGGTTTGCCGACGCCAGCCGGTGCTCGTGGGTGCGGAGTATTCGGTGACCCACGAAGTTGTCGCCATGGGCCAGAGTCGACGAGTCGAGTCATATTGGACGCGTTCATCAATCGTGGATGTTCATGGTGCCTCAGTTGCGGATGTGCTGCTTCACCAAGGAGTATTTAAGGCGTCATTCGAGGGTTACCCGACATCAGCGACATAGAAGCCCTGAGCCGTCACGCTTCCCCTTCTCTACTGGAACGACGGTCCGACACTCACAACGTACCGGAGGTTCACGGCACTATGGGTTCGGATTATNAGTTGTAACCCGCACGTATCCTGATGAGTAATGAGTGAAACGATTCCCGTGATCGCTGGAACCGAATGGTGGCGGAACGCTGTGGTCTACCANGTGTACCCCCGTTCATTCGCCGATGCGAACGGCGACGGGACGGGTGATGTCGAGGGTATTCGCTCACGTATTCCCTATCTCGCCAAACTCGGTGTTGACGCGATTTGGATGAATCCTTGGTACCCGTCACCGCTCCTAGATGGAGGGTATGACGTAGCCGACTACCGTTCGATCGCCCCAATGTATGGCTCCCTTGACGATGCAGAGGCACTCATCAAGGACGCTCACAGCGCCGGTATCAAGGTCATTATTGATCTTGTCCCTAACCACACCTCTTGGGATCATGACTGGTTCGTCGAAGCTCTTGCTGCTGCACCCGGGAGCCCGGCACGAGACCGCTACATCTTCCGCGAAGGCAAGGGAACCAACGGAGAACTCCCGCCAACAAATTGGTCGTCAGTGTTTGGAGGCCCCGCATGGAGTCGCTGCGATGACGGCCAGTGGTATCTCCACCTATTCGATATCAGTCAACCCGACCTCAACTGGCACCACCCCGAGGTTCGAGCCGAGTTTTGCGACATTTTGCGTTTCTGGATCGATCTCGGAGTCGACGGATTTCGCGTCGACGTCGCACACGGACTCATCAAAGACCTGTCGTTCCCAGATCTCGANCTTGCAAGCGAAATTCTCTCTGTCGGACATATCGATAATCACCCGCACTGGGATCGAGATGAGGTGCACGACATCATCCGCGAATGGCGTGCAGTTCTCAACGAAAAAGAGGCGGAGTACAACAAAGACCTCATGATGGTGGCCGAGGCTTGGGTGAAAGCAGAAAGTGTGCCGCTCTACCTCCGACCTGATGAGTACCACCAATCATTCAATTTTGACTTCGTCGGATGCCCGTGGGACGTTGATCAAATGCGGTCCTCTATCGCCCGTGCGCTCGTCGACGCCGCATCGGTGAATT
>PBWL01000018.1 GCA_002727235.1 Acidimicrobiaceae bacterium | reverse complement strand
CCCCGGGTTCGCACCCCTGAAGGGTCAGCACCAATGGTGACAACCACATCTCCGGTGCCCACGACCTCAATCTCATACTCCCCTGCTACATCGACCTCCACTACACCCAGCGACGCCCGCTGACCGCCAGCAACAATCCGGCTTGTCGCCGCCGCAACCGGAATTTCCGCCCTCGAACCTGTCGGCGACAGCATCCGAACCGATTGGAGTTCGCCAGATCGCAAGCCTGCTGGAATCTCTCGGCAGGCCTGCTCCACCGACAACGAGCGCCCAGAGTTCTCAACGCTCACGAGATATCGACCGCTCGTCGGCAACTCGACAATCGATTCGCATCCGCTCACCACTCGCGCCGCCGCAACATCGACATCGCTCGCCTGACGACTTGCAAGCAGCACCGAAAAGACCCCGAGGGCAAGCAACACTCCCGCCACAAACATCAACAGAACGCCGCGACGAGGTGCTTGAGATGCCCCTGTTTCGTTCACGACACGGATCTCGAGAGACGATCAGCAACAAGCTGTATGCGCTCAGATGGTTGGACCACTGCAACCCTTACAAATTCAGATCCCGCCTCGCCGTAGAACTCTCCAGGGCTCACAAGTGCTCCCCCGTCGGTCATCAACCGTTCAACAAACGCCCACGCATCGCCAACTGGTATCCATAAATAGAAACCGCCCTGCGGCATCGGCACATCACACTTCGCCCATTCCGACAGCACATCGGCCATCAACGTCAACCGCTCGTGATAACGCTCTCGCTGCTCCTCGACATGAGCGTCATCTCCCAGCGCAGCAATCGCCGCAGACTGCGCCGGCCCAGGCACCATCATGCCNACATGTTTNCGCACCTCGCTGAGGTACCCAACGAGNTCTGGATCACCTGCGTAAAAGCCCACCCTCGCTCCGGCAAGATTTGAACGCTTTGACAGCGANTGCACGGCAACAACCCCATCGAGACCNTTCTCNAGAATGGTTCGGCGANGACCATCCCAGGTGAACTCGACATAACACTCGTCAGAAAACACTGGGACGCCATGCGTTCGCCCCCACATCGCCGCNGCGTCCAAGTCGTCAAGCTGTCCGCTCGGATTTGACGGCGAGTTCACCCATAGCAGGAGGGCCCTCTCAATGTCGTGAGGATCAATTGAATCCAACTGNAGATTGCCAGAGGCATCAACTGCGATGGGAATAGCCCGACACCCTGCGAGCGTCGCTCCCATTGCATACGTCGGATACGAAATCGCTGGGTACAGCACCGTGTCACGGGTTGGATCTCGAAGCCGCATCCATTGGGGCAGCGTCCCAACAAACTCCTTCGTGCCGACGCATGCCGCTATCGATGAAGTGGCAACNTCGATCGAGAATCGCCGATCNATCCAGGCTNNTATCGCNTCACGAAGTGGCGCCGAACCAATTGATGCCGGGTACCCGCGCTCGGCCCCCGAAGAACCGAACGCATTAATGACCGATGCAGGCGGCGGATCAAACGGTGTGCCAATCGACAGGTCAACAACGCCACCATCGTGGTGGCTAGCGAGCGGCCCTAAGCGGTCGAGCCGATCGTACGGATATGGAGGTGGGACAAATGGTTCAGCGGTCATTTGAATCCTCGTCACGACGTCGACTGCTGTGCATTGACTCATCTTGCCTGACGGCAGGTTCACTTGCAGTGTTGCCTGCGGCCTCCAGCGATGTCGACGTCGACACCAGCCACTCGTCTAACCGACCCGCAGATGCATCAGAAAGGCGGGCACGAATGGTCATTCCATGTTCGCCTTCAACCGTCGACACAACCTGACCTTCGCGATGAATCGATGCAATGACATCGCCACGATCCCACGGCACAAGCAGTTCAACCACCGTGTCGAGAGACCGCAAACGATCACCGAGGGTTGCCAACATGTGGTCGATGCCCTCACCAGTCACTGCGCTCACCGCAACCGACCCCGGATAATCGGCAAGCAGATCATCTGCGACGTCTCGCGCAAGGTCTGACTTGTTGAAGACGATGAATTCCGGAACATCATCGGCTGAAATTTCAGACAGCACNTCACGGACTGCGGTGATCTGTCCATCTGGGTCGGATGCAGATGAGTCGACCACATGAACGAGAAGATCGGCGGTAACCGCAGTTTCTAACGTGCCCTTAAAGGCCTCGATAAGACCGTGCGGAAGGCGGCGAACAAATCCAACGGTGTCAGTAAGCAGCACTGGCTCACCACCCGGCAGCGACAAACGGCGAGTGGTCGGGTCAAGAGTTGCGAACAGTCGATCTTGTGCGAGTACCCCTGCGTCGGTGAGACGATTCAGCAAGGTCGACTTACCTGCATTGGTATAGCCAACGATGGTGACCTCAGCGAGACCGCTTCGATCACGACGTTTCCGCTGGAGAGAACGAGTCTCAGCGAGCTGCCGCAATTCGGTCTCAAGTGCTCGAATTCGACGATTGATCTGCCGGCGGTCGGTTTCTAGTTTGGTTTCACCACCGCCGAAACGTGCACCAACACCACCGCGCTGCTGTGAGAGTTTGGCTCCCTTTCCTCGGCGAAGACGCGGCAGTCGATATCGCATGAGGGCGAGTTCGACCTGCGCCTTACCTTCTGGGGTTCGGGCGTTCTGACCGAAAATGTCGAGGATGACAGCCGTGCGATCGATCGCCGTTCGGCCNAGCAATTTCTCAAGTTGGAATTGTTGNGCGGGGTGAAGTTCGTTATCNAANACCACGGTGTCGGCATCAACTGCAAGGCACAGCATCTTCAATTCCTGAGCCTTGCCTTGACCAATAAACCACGTGTGGTCGGGAGCTGTTCGTCGCTGCGTCATCCTTCCCACAACGTCGGCTCCTGCGGTATCGACGAGCAATTCAAGTTCGTCGAGACCGGCCTCGGTGTCATCCTCAGTGGAACCGGGCAGTGTCACGCCGACGAGCACAATTTTTTCCCGAAATGAGCGGTCGATCAGCGTCGACCCGAGCGCCTCCCCATACGGGTTGCTCACAAAGTCACCATCACTTCACCAGTGAACACCGCGGGCCCGGTCAGAATCGCCTCGGTAGTNTCAAGGTTGACCTGCACGACCGCATCGCCACCCGGCATATGGACGGTGACAGCGTCGGCGCTCTGCGCCACAAGCCCCCACGTGAGCGCCGCTTCTGCCGCTGCGCATGCACCGGTGCCACAGGCCTGAGTCAGACCAACACCGCGTTCGTGCACCCTCATCGTGATCGCGTCAGGCTCAGGTCCCGGAGACACGATTTCAAGATTGATGTGAGGTACCCGTTCACCAAGATTGCGCAGATCGACAGCATCGACGTCATCAACCCCGACAACCGAATGGGGATTACCGAGCGATAGGTGTCGCACTGGACGATCGGGATGGCATTCGAGTCGCTCCCAGTGCTCGGGCTCGTCGAGAGGCGAGACCAACCCCATCGAGACCGAAAGCATGACCGACTTGTCGTCGAGTGNCTCGACGAGGTGCACGGTACGAGGACCTGCATCGGTTGCGACATCCACTGCGGGAAACTCAGCATTCTCTGCCATGAATCCGGCTTGTACGAGGCATCGAATTCCGTTCCCGCTCATCTCTGCAGGTGAACCGTCGGCATTGATAAGTCGCATCGTCATGTTCGACCCCGAGCCGCCGAGCAGCAACAGTCCATCTGCACCTCGGCCACCGCTCGAGTCACACCACGAAATGGCTGCCGACGCCCAATCGATCGACATCTGTTCAAGCGCAACACCGTCGACGACCTGGCGGGTGTCGACGACAAGAAACTCGTTACCGAGGCCGTGATGATGGGTGAGCCTGATCTCCATTACGCCCTCAACACTACGGCAGATACTTCCTGATGGCTGGAGCGACCTCGACGACAGGATCGNTCTCGATATCAATCCATTCAATTCGGGGATCTCGTCGAAACCAGCGTTCTTGCTTCACCGCGAACTGACGGGTTCGTGTCACCGTTGCGTCGATCGCCTCATCGAGGGAGCATCGTCCCTCTAGATGGTCGATAAGTTCCCGATAACCGAGGGCTTGTCGCGCGGTTCGTGACGGCTCCAGAGTGAGCACGTGCTCAACTTCGTGAAGAAAGCCATCGTCCATCATGCGATGGACTCGTTGCTCAATTCGCGTTGCGAGCACCTCGCGAGGCCAGCGCAGGCCAACTTGATGGACTTCACTGTCTGGATACTCGTCAAGCCCACTGCCAAATGATGAGAACAACTCTCCTGAGCCTTCGATGACTTCAAGCGCCCTCACCACGCGTCGAGTGTTGGTCGGTTCCATCCGACTCGCTGCGACCGGGTCAAGCTCNACNAAGCGTTGATGTAACGAAGGTGTGCCCCCCGCATCTGCTTCGGCTTCGAGTNGCTGNCTGATCTCTGGCCACGAACCCGCCAAGTCAAGACCATCGATTGCNGCTCGATNGTACAGACCGGTACCACCGACCAGAAGGCCGAAACGAGATGACATAGCGATTGAGCTCAACGCCTGTTCAAGNTGATGTTGGAAGATCGCAACCGTAAATTCCTCAGAGGGCTCAACGATGTCGATGAGGTGATGTCGCACGCTCTGTTGCTCTTCAACCGTTGGCTTTGCGGTGCCGATACTCATATGCCGGTAGACCTGCATTGAATCGACTGAAATGATGTCGGTGTCATCTCGCTCGGCCGCAACCGCCATTGCTACGGACGACTTCCCTGATGCCGTCGAGCCGATGACAGCAACTCGTGGCGGCAAGGTGCTCAGAGCGCTTCCACCGGGATTCGACGCCGATGCGTCGGTTCGGCGANGAGCTCAACGAAGTTGCCCAAGAGATGGTGGGGCGCTCCGTGAGTGATCTCAACCGTTGCATACGACCCTGTCCGAAGGGGTGTGGGCGGGGTGAAGTGGACCAGCTTGTTTTGCCTGGTTCGACCGGCGAGCACCGAGGGATCTTTCTTCGAAGGCCCCTCGACGAGCACTTCTTCCACCATGCCAACACGAGCCTCGTGGCGTTGTAACGCCGACCGTTCAACAACGGCTCGAAGGCGCTCAAAACGCTCACCTGCGACAGCCGGGTCAACGAAATCAGCTTCAAGGTCAGCCGCTTCGGTGCCAGGTCGTGGCGAGAAGATAAATGTGTACGCGAAGTCGTAACCGGCGGCCGCAGTCACCTCGAGCGTCTGTTCAAAGTCGGCCTCTGTTTCTCCGGGGAATCCAACGATGATGTCGGTTGACACCGCAAGATCAGGGATGTGNCGTCGAGCATCGGCAAGACGCTCAAGGTAACGNTCGGCGGTGTACCCGCGATGCATGAGGGCAAGCACTCGGTCGCTTCCTGACTGCAGCGGGTAGTGGAGGTGCTCGCAGACCGCCGGGCTTTGAGCCATGGCTGCGAACGTTTCNGGGCGCATGTCTTTAGGGTGAGGACTTGTGAACCGCACACGGCAGATGCCATCGACATTTCCAACCGCAGTCAACAAGTCGGCGAAAAGTGGTCGAAGCCGTGCTTCGTCGTCACCATCGCGGCGGGCGGCACGCTGAAGATCACGTCCATATGAATTTACGTTTTGCCCGAGCAGGGTGATCTCGCTCACCCCATCGGCNGCGAAGCGCTCGACTTCGGCAACCACGTCATCAAAGGGCCGGGAGATTTCTTCACCGCGAACCGACGGAACGATGCAAAATGCGCAGTTGTTATCGCAACCAATCTGAATTGTGACCCATGCGGCGTAGGAAACTTCGCGCCGGACGGGCAACGCAGACGGAAACAGGACGTGCTCATCGACAACCGCTGCTTCAAGGATTTCGGTAATCGGGCCATGCTCGCGGGCATGAGAAATGAGTTCAGCCGTGCGATGAACATTGTGCGTTCCGAGCACGACATCTACGTAAGGAGCTCGCCCCCGAACGCCGTCACGATCTTTTTGCGAAAGGCAACCAGCGACCACAATCTGGCGGCCATCTTTCTCGTCTTTCCAGGTCTTTAAGTGACCAAGATTGCCGTACAACTTGTTATCAGCATTTTCGCGAATGCAGCAGGTGTTGAGCACGATGATGTCGGCATCATCTTCGCCGCTTGCCTCCTCGTAGCCGTCTGCGGCAAGAAGCCCAGCGATGCGTTCAGAGTCATGCTCATTCATTTGGCACCCGTAGGTGCGAACGACGTAACGGCCTGACATCTCGTTCAGGCTAGTGGCGGTGTCGACAACTCCGAACCGACACTCGGTCGATGAGCCGACCCGCTAGGGCAAGTGATTGACTAGACGCATGTCAGAGAACGGCGACACATTTGACCTCATCATCATTGGGTCAGGCTCTGGGAACCACATTCCTGAGTTCCTCAATGATTGGCGTATCGCAATGGTTGAACGAGACGTCTTCGGTGGAACGTGCCTCAACAGGGGCTGTATTCCATCGAAAATGTTGGTCTTGCCTGCAGACCGAGCCGTTGAGGCCGACGAGGCGCGCTCACTAGGCGTCGATATCACGGTGAATGGTGCCGATTGGCTCGCAATTCGAGACCGTGTCTTTGGGCGAATCGACCCCATCTCAGAAAGCGGACGTGGCTATCGGGCTGAGCGTTGCGAGAACGTCACGCTCATCGAGGGAACCGGTCAGTTTGTTCGCTCCGAAGTCGATGGCATGCATGCAGTCGACGTTGATGGTCGTCGAATCACCGCCCCGAACGTGCTCGTGGCGGTTGGTTCACGGCCGTCGCTTCCACCCATCGCCGGGCTTCAGGAGTGTGGGTTTCACACGAGTGATTCGATCATGCGTCTCGACACGTTTCCGTCACGCCTCGGGATCATCGGTGGTGGGTACATCGCAGCAGAAATGGGCCATGTGTTCTCGGGGCTCGGTTCTGAGGTCACGCTCTTTAACCGGTCGACCACAATGCTCTCACGTCATGATTCGGATATCGCAACGACATTCACTGAGGAATTCAGACGGCGCGTGACACTTCAACTCGGGCATCTCCCCAGCAAAGTGGAGCGGACTTCGCAGGGAATTGAGATGCACTGTGATGGCAATATCATCATCGTTGATGAGTTGCTGCTCGCAACCGGCCGAGAACCGAATTCAGATTTACTGAACTGCGATCTTGTGGGCCTCGAGACGAACAGCCGAGGCATCGTTACTGTCGATTCGCAGATGCGTACGAGCGTGCCTGGCATCTGGGCCATTGGCGATGTCGCCAACGAACACCAACTCAAACATGTTGCCAATGCGGAGGTCGATGTGGCCTTTTGGAATATGGCGCATGCTGACGATCAACAGGTTGTCACCCAACGGCATGTGCCAGCGGCGGTGTTTAGCCATCCGCAAGTCGCATCGGTCGGGCTCACCGAACAAGCTGCATTAGCCGAGAACCGTGATGTCGTGATCGGACGACGCGAGTACGCGGGGACCGCCTACGGGTGGGCGCTCGGCGACGGTCCGGGATTTGCAAAGGTCATCGTCGATCGCGCTTCAGACGAGATTCTTGGGGCCCACATCATCGGACCTCAAGCTGCAACGCTAATTCAGCCACTCGTGCAAGCAATGCAGTTTTCTCAAACCGCAACTCAGGTTGCACGGGACGTGTATTACATCCACCCTGCCCTCACCGAAGTCATCGAGAACGCTCTCCTCGATGCGATTGGGCAGCGTTAGCTGTTGAAATAACCCGTCACGTCGACTTCCAGCTGTGCGTTGGCCCACTTATAAACGTAGAGAGGCACAAATGGTTGAGCGCATCAACGTCGAAGATCATAGGAAACGACAAGCCGCAACGACCGGGATAGGGTACGGCTCATGCTCGCACTGATTCAGACAACATCTGGTTATCGCATCCTTGGCTTGCTGCACATTCTCTCTGCAATGGCCGCGTTCGGACCCCTTTTTCTCTACACCCCATTAAAGAAATCCGGCGAAACCACCGCTATTGCAAAGCTTCATCTACGACTTGTAATGCCAGCCCTCGTACTCATGTGGGTGTTTGGCATGGGACTTGCAGGAGTTGGTGAATGGAAAATGTCATCACCGTGGTTGAGCGCATCAATCATCATCTGGCTCCTTGCAGTCGGTGTCAACTGGTTTCTCGTTCGACCGTCGCTCAGCGACGACTCCCCTTCCTCGACCTCAAAGTTGGCGGCAGGAATCGGTGTGACCCACCTCAGCCTCGTTGTGGGACTTGTACTGATGATATGGAAGCCGGGCCTCTAAGCCCGAACTTCGTTCAATTAGTCAATCTCAATCGGAGCATCGTCGGCCTCGGTAAAGGCGTCTTCGCCATCTTCGCCGCGAAGACCTGAAGCAACCATCACTCGCTCAGTGACATCAACCATGATTTCAGGGTGTGCAGAGAGGAAATTCTTTGCGTTTTCGCGACCTTGACCGAGCTGCTCGCCGTCATAGGTGAACCACGCACCTGACTTGTTCACAATGCCGTAATCGACCGCCATGTCGAGCAGGCTTCCTTCTCGGCTGATGCCCTTGCCATACATAATATCGAACTCGGCCTGACGGAAGGGTGGAGAAACCTTGTTTTTAACAACCTTTACCCGAGTGCGGTTACCCACGACTTCGGCTCCGTCTTTCAGCGCTTCAATACGCCGAATGTCGAGTCGAACCGAAGAGTAGAACTTCAGGGCTCGGCCACCAGGGGTGGTCTCCGGTGAACCGAACATCACGCCGATCTTTTCGCGCAGCTGATTAATGAAGACGGCAATGGTATTGGTTTTGTTGAGGTTGCCGGTGATCTTTCGGAGCGCCTGACTCATCAAACGTGCTTGGAGACCAACATGGGTGTCTCCCATCTCACCTTCAATTTCGGCCCGTGGCGTCAGCGCCGCAACCGAGTCAATCACGATGACATCAATAGCGCCGGATCGCACGAGCATGTCGGCAATCTCAAGTGCTTGCTCGCCAGTGTCAGGCTGTGAGATCAACAGCTCATCGACATCAACCCCGATCGCTTGGGCGTAGATCGGATCCATTGCGTGCTCAGCGTCGATGTACGCACAGACACCGCCGTTTCGTTGCGCCTCAGCAACAACATGCATTGCAAGTGTTGATTTACCTGAGGACTCTGGGCCATAAATCTCAGTGATACGACCGCGTGGAAGACCTCCAATGCCAAGCGCGAGGTCGAGGGCGAGAGCGCCCGTTGATACCGAAGCGACCGGAAGAGAACCTTTCTCACCCATCTTCATGATTGAACCCTTACCGAACTGCTTGTCGATCTGAGAAAGGGCCATCTCCAGTGCTTTATCTCGGTCGTTACTCATCTGATTCTCCTTAGCGGTGCGCTGTGGTTCGGGTG
Source organism: Acidimicrobiaceae bacterium (assembly GCA_002727235.1). Taxonomy (GTDB): domain Bacteria; phylum Actinomycetota; class Acidimicrobiia; order Acidimicrobiales; family Ilumatobacteraceae; genus Casp-actino5. The sequence continues at coordinate 13,063 of PBWL01000018.1, read as the reverse complement.
TACCGACCCAATCGTTGTAGTTCCCGTGGACCATATGCGGGGGGTGTAACACTCACCGGGAGGGAACGGACACTGCAACTGTTTGAGCGGCCTTGCGAACAACAACACTGTAATTCATCGAACACCTGTTCGCAAGTATTTTGTAAAAACAAAACTAAGGATGCTCACCGTTTCAACGCCTTCACTGCGCGGGCAATTGCCACCAAAGAACTCAACGCAGTACCCACATGCCAGCGGCTATGTGCCCTCTCCCTCGGGAAAGGGCACGCCATCAGAGTTCCCCTACCTTAGAGGTCGGCATCGCCGTGACCCGCAAGCTCGTCATCGTCGGGCCGGCGCATAAAGAGATCGACGGCCTGCCATAGCGAAAAAGAGACCGGGTACCAGAGACCTGGTCCGAGCACAGCCATCAAACCGATAATGATGATTAGCAACGTTGTTGGAACGTCTGGCCACGTCGCTATCGCCGCAACCAAGATTGAGATCGAAATGGTTAAAAAAGTGAGAATGATATTGGCGGTCGTTGCCCCCAACTCAAACGCTGCATCGCCACGTCGCCAACCATGATGACATGCTTGACACGAATCCTCCCGACGAAACCAGCCCTTGAAATACGCGCGCCGGTCTCCGCACCAGGCGCAACGCCTCGTCAATCCGCGTCCGAGCAGCGACCAGAATCCTGGAAGAGCATCAAATGCCTGCGCCTGTGGCTGAACACTTGCATCACGCTCAGGCGAAATGTCCGGACGCTTGGCCACGTTCGCAGAGTACCCCGCCACATGACAAACTGTCACCGTGCAACGCTCCGTGGCCTCGATACTCTTACTCGTTGCCAGTGTTGCATTCGGACTTTCCGCCGGCTGCTGGTGGCTACAGCGCACCGTCTTCACTCCAGCAGACTCACCATCGATCGCAGCNGCAGTTCTAGACCAATCTGCGATACGCCTCGAAATCATCACGGTTGTCTCTGCGCGAACTGCGGGCGCGCTCGGCACCACCCCCGACACTCTCGCCAACTTCCTTGATACGGAGGTGCTCTCCAAACGGGCGGGAGCAGCAGAACTTGCACCATTTATTGAGCGGGCGCATCTCCGCGCAATCGGATCAAATGACGATCTCATCGTCATCGTTCCCAGCGAACTCGTCAGCATCGTGCGAAATGAAATGGCCTACAACTCTCCCGCAGCCACCATTCCTGTGCCTGTGATTGGCACTCTAAAGACGGCAAGAACCTCGACCGGATGGGCAATGATCATCTCGGCCGCAATTGGGCTGCTCACACTGCTCGCCGGCCTTGTGCTTCGGCCGTACCGTTCAGAGCTGGTTCAGGCAATTGCCGAATTGTTCGTTGCGACAGCAGCATCGCTCATCATCATTGGCTGGGCAATCCCGGCGTTCGTGATCCCCGCAATCGACACGAGCAGTTGGACCTCTCTTGCTCCTGCGCTCGCCGGCCGCGCATTTCCCGTTGCGCTCGTAAGCGCGCTCGTTCTCTGTGTTGCCTCAGCCGCTCTCTTCATCACTGCGATGAATGGAAGCCGGAGACGCCAATGGAATAGCCCATCACCAAGTGGGCGACGCCGATCTCAGCGCTGGTGATCACGCGACAAGTTCGTCGACAAATTCTTGGAAGACGTTTGCATATCGCATTGCGTCTTCTTCGTCATGCATCACCGAAATAAGCCATTGCTCGTCCAGCCCCGGCGGCAACAACACTCCCCGGTTAATGCCGTGGATCCACTGCGCAAACGCAAGGTCAAAATCNGTCGCTTTGTAATCTCGNTAGTTCCTCACGGGCTGCGTTGCCCACGTGATGCAACCCTTGGCGCCAAACTGCACCGTGTGTGCCGGGATGCCAGATGAATCGATGACCGCCTGGCACGCCTGAACGAGCCGAGTGTTTCGCTCAACGGTCGCTCCAACAATTTCCTTTGTGCACGCCTCGGCCAACGTTGCCTTGACCGCAGCCATGACGAGTGGATTGCCGTTGTACGTCCCGAGGTGCAGCACGGAGCCGTCGGTGATGTGATTCATGTATTCAGCCTTGCCGCCAAACGCTCCAACCGGGAACCCTCCACCAATTGACTTCGCCAGCGTGATGAGATCGGGACGAACCCCGAGTTGGTTTGTGGCTCCGCCGAACCCAGCAGTGATCCCAGTTTTCACCTCATCAAAAATCAAGAGCGTCCCATGACGTTGAGTGATGTCGCGAACCTTTTCGAGATAGCCATCATCGGGAAGGCAAATCCCGATGTTCTCCATCACTGGCTCAACAATGAAACAGGCGACATCACCTGGGGCGAGTGCGCATTCGAGGGCATCAGAATCGTTGAACGGGACAACCCTCACATCTTCGACAACACCGTGGGGAATCCCGCCAGACTGCGGCACAGAGTGTGGCGCATGTGCAGGCCCCGCCTCATCAAGAGACGGCTTGTTCGAAATCATTACTTCATCGTGGTGGCCGTGATACCCGCCTTCGACCTTGACGATTTTGTCTCGACCGGTAACACCGCGAGCAAGCCGAATTGCATCCATCGTGGCTTCNGTTCCTGAATTCGTTGGACGCCACATAGGAAATCCATAACGCTCAGCCAGCAACTCGCCAACTTCTCCGTTGAGCTCACACGGAGTGACGTACAGCGTGCCCGAGTCGAGCTGCTCTTCGACAGCCTGGCGCACATGAGGGTTCATATGCCCGGCGAACAGTGCTCCGAAACCCATGTCGTAGTCGATGTATTGGTTGTCGTCGACATCGATCATGCGGCTACCTGCGGCATGCGACACGACAATCGGATGCGGGTCGTACGCCTGGAAACTCGAGGGCACACCTGCTGGCATGACTTTTCGGGTTCGATCGGTGGCACGCTGCGAGCCCACCGTGCGATCCGAGTAGATCGCCATCTCTCGGTCAGTGATCTCTCTCGCCCGTGCNGCTANTGCAGATTGGTCTGACGACGCCATGAACANTTCCCCTTGTGATGTCAAGCGAGCGATCAACTCGCTGCCACGTGATGTAGAGAACGTATCAGAGGCCTACGACCCCACCCGCCGCAAAGTTAGCTGCGGGGCACCTTTGACCATGGAAGGTCTTTATCGACACGTGGCTCACCTGGGAGGCCGAGCACCTGCTCGCCAATGATGTTCTTCAAAATCTCTGACGTACCGCCCTCGATCGAATTCGCCCGCACCCGCAAAAATGCGTACTGAGCACTCTTGCTTGCGCCGGTTGAGTCAAGTTCGGTCGGCCGACGGAAGGTGTAGTCATAGTCAATGAGGCCGGCAGGGCCCATGAGATCGATACAGAAGTCGTAGAGCTCTTTGTTGAGGTTTGCGAACTCAAGTTTTGAGACAGAGCCCTCCGGACCTGGGTTGCCCACCTTTGCAGCCTCTGCCGCGCGGACATTCGTCAAACGGCCAACTTCGGCACGAACCCACAACTGCATNAGGCGATCACGACGAACTTCGCTTTTCTCAGACTCGTCAAGCGAGTTCCAAATCTTGACTGCGTCATTCGCAGCCGCGCCTTTTTGCGGTTTGCCGCCACCAGCTGAACCGCCACCAATTGCGGTGCGCTCGTTCATCAATGTCGTGAGAGCAGCACGCCAACCTTCACCTTCAGCACCGATACGCTGATCGTCAGGGATGCGGGCATCGGTGAAATAGACCTCGTTGAACTCAGCTTCTCCTGTGATCTGACGCAGTGGGCGAACCTCGACGCCATCAGAGTGCATGTCGATTGCGAAATAAGTCATTCCCTTGTGCTTTGGTGCCTCAGGATCGGTTCGGGTGACGAGCATTCCCCAGTCAGCGAGGTGCGCAAGCGTGTTCCACACCTTTTGGCCGTTGACGATCCACTCTTCGCCATCGCGGACCGCACGAGATGCGAGACCGGCGAAGTCTGATCCGGCTCCTGGCTCTGAGAACAACTGACACCATTTCTCTTCGCCGGTGAACATCGGACGAAGAAAACGTTCACACTGCTCGTCGGAGCCATGGGTCAAAATCGTCGGGCCAGCAAGAGCCATGAAGAACGACGTCGGGTCGGCTGGTTCTGCCCCCGCCTCACGCATGCGACGCTCAACCACCCGGTTGAGGTCGGGGCGGAGACCGAGCCCTCCGTTACCCTCGGGAAAGTGCACCCAAGCAAGACCATGATCGAAGCGCGCGCCCCGGAAGGCGATGTTGTCCATCGCCTTCGGATCATTCTCTGCAAGAAATGCATCAATAGCTGAATCAAGAACTGTTGTGTCGTTTGAACTCACCTTCATAGTTTCGCAGACCAAGGCTGGTCAGACCGCATCGACAGCACCCCGGTGAGGCGGCAAGAGATCGATTAGTGAGTGTTTATTCAGAGTGTGGCGATTGGCAATCTTGCTGGCAGACTGAGGGACGCATGGTGGGCGTAGCTCAGGTGGTTAGAGCGTCAGGTTGTGGCCCTGAAGGCCGGGGGTTCAAGTCCCCTCGCTCACCCCAGTTCCCGGGCAGTTGGGCATCGAGCTTTCGCTGCCTACATTGCCCGGGCTTTTACCGCCTCTAGCTCAACGGCAGAGCAGTGGACTCTTAATCCATTGGTTCTGGGTTCGAATCCCAGGGGGCGGACCATTGGCCCACGATTTCTCCCGGTGCGACATCGAAATTTAAGCCGTGCAAAGCAGCCGTATCACCAAAAGCAACTCGGACGTTGGAGATCTCAACGCGCCCAGAAGGCACGTCTCCCCCCTTTGACCGCCAAGCGTGCATGCTGCTCTTGATGTTAAGCGCGCTTCAGACACTGCGAGCAGATCCGCGCTCCGGTGCAAATCGCTGCCGCAGTTAGACAGCTCAACTGCTCGCCATCGTTGCAACGATCTGCTCGACCACGGCAGGACTTGTCGCAAAATTGAGACGAACATGACCCGAACCGTTTGCCCCGAATTGCATACCTGGGCTCAGTTCAACCCCGCGAGACTGAAAGAGTTCGAACGGCCGATCACCGTCACCAAGCATCGAACAATCGATCCATGCGAGATATGTCGCACTCGGAATCTGATACTTCGCTCCCGTCAAATATGTCTCGACCAACTCAGCCAACCGGTGTCGATTCTCGTCGAGTACATCCATCACCGCTGCCAGCCACTCATCGCCCTCGGTCCACGCCGCAACCGCCGCCTCCACACCGAACAAGTTTGGTGAGCCAAACCAGTGTTTTGGATAACTCCGAATCATGGTGTCGAAACGCTCGATGCCGACGTGCATCACCGCCCAACGGAGACCAGCCAAATTGAATGCCTTCGAGGTCGATGTCACGGTGATTGTTCGAGACTCGACTGCCGGGCTCAACGAAGCGAATGGGATGTGGGTATTTGGCGCGTAGACGAGATCAGAGTGAATTTCATCAGAGATGACGATGAGATTGAATTCTTCAACAATCTCCGCAATCGCCTCTAGCTGGGGGCGATCAAACACGTGCCCAGTCGGATTTTGTGGATGACACAACANCANTGCTGCTGGCTTCTCTGATGCAATCACCGTCCGCAGTTCATCAACATCAAAGGGTGCATGAACAAGTCGTCTATCCATGTCGGCGAACGACTGCAAAAACGGATGGTACGCCGGGGTGTGCAATGCAATTGCCGCTCCAGGCTCAGTGAGCATGCCGATAGCAAGCCGAACGCCCTGCAGCACGTCAGCCAAGTCGTGCACCCGGTCGACGTCGATGCTCCATCCGTATTTTGATGCCATTCGATCAACGAAGACACGACCAGCCGGCGACGCACCGGTGCCCCACTTCTGATACCCCGCCATCCCGCGATCGATAATTGACTGCAGGCGATCAGTAATCACTGGCGCCATCGGAAAATCCATGTCAGCGACCCATGCTGCGAGCCGATCACGATGCTGCTGCCACTTCACTCCCGGGGTTGACTGAAGTTGGTCAACCGTCAGCGAACGCAGGCCAAACGGGTCATGGTCTGTCACTGCGGATCCCCCACCTCAATTCCAAACTTCTCTGCTCGCTCACGCATAAACACTGGCACACCCCACGACATGCCAGACGCAGCTCGCTCATATGCCGGACCATCTTCTGCCCATTCGTGACAGGTGTTCGTGTTCATCTTCCACGAATCATCATCGGGCTCGCGGTTGAATCCCAATTTGAGTTCGGGTTCGTCGGAATCAGGAACCTCGAAAGTTCGCATCGACCATGAACACTGCACCGCAACTGGGCCCATTGCAAGAAGCAATGCAGTGGTGTGGGTGCAGCCTCGCGGGCCGCCAAATAGTTCGCGCACTTTGTTCGAGAACCCTCTCGCAATTGAGAGTCCCTCCAGTTTCTTGTAGTGGTCGGTGATCACCGAGCACGTCGTATGAGGGAACGTATTGAACGTCACTTCCGCTCGCTCAATCTCGAGACTCGGAAACTCCACCTCGAGATCAACCACCATGTGATGGACCGTGATGGGATCAGGATCGTGAGAAATGTAGAGCCCCGGCGGTTTCTGATCGCGGACGGCGCCCCGTATCAGCACACGATCTGGACTTAGACGGTACGACCTCACTCGATATTCGCGCTCGTGAAGCGGCGTAAGTTCAGCGTCGTCAGGGAGAATTGAGTCTGAGAGGAAGGGGTCAATACCGGTGCTCATACGCCTTTGATGATCGCAGACTCCGCCTCGTCGCAGCGAATGAGAGCACTCCCGCCAGCAGTGAAGATATTCACCCGAGTTGAGCAATAGCGACTGCGACCTGCGCCGCAACCTCAGCGTTGTGCTCAGCAAGCGCGAGGTTGGCCGGAAGGCTGTCACCGTCGGTTGCCACCGTAATTCGCTCGAGAACAAATGGGGTGATCGCAGCGCCCCGAATCCCTTGCGCCTCGCATTCCTCTAACGCTGAGGCAAGTGCGGCATCAAGCCGGCCAGCATCNAGCGAATCGACTTCNGGTATCGGGACTGCGAGCAACACCCCTTGGTCGGCCCTCGTTCGGTTGTGGAATATCGCAGCCACAACCTCAGCGGTCTCCACCCGGTGCGGAACGTTAAGACCGGACGTTCGTGTGTAGAAGGCCGGGAATTCATCCGTCTGCCAACCCAAGACAGGCGCTCCCGCAGTTTCGAGATACTCAAGTGTTTTGGCGAGATCGAGAAACGCTTTCGCTCCTGCTGACACCGTCACCACGGCGCGACGAGCAATGGCATCGAGGTCTGCGCTGATATCCCCAGTGAGTTCAGACCCTCTGTGCACTCCACCAATTCCTCCGGTAGCAAACACGGGAATTCCTGCGCGCTCGGCGAGCGTGAGTGCCGCCGACACGGTCGTCGCCCCGTACTTCCACCCTCTAGCGGTGGCAACCGGAATATCTCTCTCTGCCATTTTCTGCGCCGGCCCGCAGACCCTCTCGCGATCGGTCTGTGAGATTCCGACGTGAGCAACACCGTTGAATACGGCGGTCACTGCCGGAACTGCCCCGACCGACCGAACAGCATGTTCGCACCGACTCAACGCTTCTTCGTTGGTAGGAGAAGGAAGGCCCAAGTGAGAGAAGATTGTTGACTCCATCGCAACAACTGCTCGGCCTTCCGCCAGAGCGGTTGCGACTTCATCGCTCACACGAACATCGAACATGTTGGGTTCCTGACGATTCACGATGCCAGTGTGCCAGCGCGAACGAACCTCGAGACAACTTCGACATGATGAGTGCCGGGGAACAGATCAAGCGCCTCACAACGCTCCAATCGGAAACCTTCTTTTTCCAGCAATGCAGCATCTCGAGCGAACGAAACCGGATCACAACTCACCAATACCAATACTTCCGGTTGAGCTCTCACGACAGCCGAGACGCCCGGTCGTCCCAGACCCGTGCGAGCCGGATCAGCAATAACCACCTCGGGCCTCAGGTCGCCACGCNTCGGGCGCCACCGCCCGAACTCGCTCCGCACAAATTCGGANCGGCCTTCGCGTCCATCCAAATTGGTACGTGCATCGGCGAGCGCAGCACGCGAAGTCTCAACGACCCACACATCGGCCTCAAATGGCACTGCAGTTGCTGCGAACAGGCCGATACCGCCGTATGCATCAACAACCGCTCTCGCCGAGGCGAGTTCTGGGGCATGGCGAGACACTGCATCCACAAGGAGGGCAGCGGCCTGCGGGCCACTCTGAAAGAACGATGCGGCACTCACCACTAGGTCAACCCCGGCAACCTGCTCGATCAGCGAAGCGTCTGGACCAAAATGAACACCTGCGGGGAGCCCATCGACGGTTCCAAGTCGATCGTCCCATCGTGCTGTGACCTCTCCGGTCGCAACCGACGCCCGAAGCGTGACTTCAAGACCAGGGTCGACCGTGATCGATTCGATCATTTCTGCAAGAACAGGAACCGCAATCTCGCAGCGGCCCGCCGGAACACTCGTATCTTCGGCAGCCCTTCGGAACCCCGCCCGGTGATCTGCGGTTCCGATGACACGAACACCAGAGCGGTAACCGTTGCGAGTAACCGACGCGCCTATCTCTGGTTCGTGATCCATTTTCGCCGTGCGACGAAGCGCCTCGACAACGATGCCTGCTTTAAGTTCAAGCTGGTGCTGGGGAAGAATTTCTGCCCAATCACACCCCCCACAACCAGCACCTCGAGCGGGGCACGTTGGTGTGCCCCGTTGCGATGATGCGGCCTCGATGCTCGTGATAACGGCTCTCGCCCAGTCACGCCGTTCGTCTACCACCTCGATCGTTGCGAGATCACCTGGAATGCCTCCTCTCACAAACACNACGCGTCCATCTGAAAGTCGACCNAGGCCCTCNCCACCTGCAACGACGCGCTCGATCGGAACCCCGGAATGCGGGNGNGGCGANTNATCGGGCATCCCCACAACGTAGGTGAGTGCGATCTCCCAACTAGGGTTCAGTGCGTGGCANACCCGATACTCATCTCACCGTCAGTTCTCCCGGCAGATTTCTCGCGCCTCGGTGAGGAAGTTGCGGCACTTGAGCAAGCCGGCGTTGATCTCATTCAGTGGGATGTCATGGACGGACAATTTGTGCCGAATCTCACCTTTGGACCAGATGTCATCGCATCAGCTCGCGCCCATACTTCGGTGCCATTCGAAGCCCATCTGATGGTGTTGAACCCAGACGAACTTGCAAGTCGGTATGTCGAGGCGGGTTGTTCACGACTTATTGTTCATGCGGAGGCGTGTACTCACCTCCACCGCACCCTCGCCCACATCAACGACCTTGGGGCTACCGCAGCCGTTGCTCTCAACCCAGCAACATCAGCCGCCGCCGTGGAGCACGTGCTTGACCTCGTTGATCTCGTGTTGGTGATGACGGTAAACCCGGGATTCGGCGGCCAAAAGTACATCGCAACCATGGAGCCAAAAATCCGGGAAGTCAGACAGATGATCGAAGATTCTGGCCGTGCAGACGAGATTCACCTCGAAGTTGACGGGGGCATTGGACCCGCGACAATTGCTGGTGCTGCAGCAGCGGGAGCAAACGTTCTCATCGCTGGAACCGCTCTCTACCGGCATCCAGATGGGCTGACCGCTGCCGTTTCAGAGTTACGGGCGCTTGCAAACGCAGCAGTGAACTAGCACGCTGACACACTCAAGTTACTCGAGTCGACGACGTGCTGGGCGACTTAAATCCCTCAAACTTGCGAGCAAGCTTTGTGATGAGAGCCGCAACATTGCGAGCAAGAAAATCACCCCCATCACAATCATGAACGGAACCAAGAGAGCAGCCGCAATATTTGATCGCTCAGACAACATCGGATCGATGATCGAAAAGTCGACCGAAGTTCCATCAACATTCAATGTCATGATCGGATCTTCAGGCTCTGGGCAGACAACATCGTTTTCTGAAACTCCGACGATCTCATCGCCCGCGAAATCGACTGGGGACTCCGTCAACTTCGATGACAAGATCCCAAGGTCTGGATGCTGATAGGCCCCAACCAGATAGGTCTCACCTTCGTTCACGTATTGCGCGTCGTACCCAAAGCGGATATCAATCGTGCCAACCTCGGTCACCAACGTGGCATCACCAGATCGAATCATGATGTCGGCGAAACGAACGGTTTTGGCATCTCGAGCAGCGACTGTTCCGACAAACACCACATCTGCGAGTTGCCACGGCTCGCACCCGACAGGCACCTCAACTAACGGAAGCGAGGTCACCGTCTCGACGTCACTCACGACGACGGTTCCCTTATCAGACTCGCTATCAGTTTCTTGAGCGACAGCAGTCGGTGAATGCACTGCGACGAACACACTTGTTGCGAGCAGTACGCATCTCAATAAGAGTCGTCGGTCTCGCTTGAACACAAGACCACGGTAATAGCCGGTGCATCCTCAACTCGTTCACCGCCATACTGATCACATGGGCTTTAACCCGTACCGAAAGTTCTCTGCACGACCTAGCGACTATCTCTTTGTTGCGAGCGGGCTGCTCATCGCCGGGGCTTTGCTCGTCTGGGGCATTTTTGGCTAACCACCTGTCAGAAAGCTGACTCAAGAATGTTGATATCTCCTCCGGTGACCGTTACGACGTCAAACCCCACCGCGACGTCATCACGTTAAGACCATTCAGGGTGCTCTGGGAGCCAGATTGCCGTCGCTGCTCGCATCCGTGGCTGTTTCGTTTCGGTGACTACAGCGGCCGGTCCACCAAAGTGCTCGGAGCGTCTCCACTTCACCTCGCCGATCATAAGGGTAGAGTCTCCCGCAACGACGAGATCGAGTCTCCGGCCCGACAACTCCAGTTGCGGTCGAGCACGTCAAAACCGCATCGTTGATAGTTCAGCGCAACGCACCGCTCAGTAAGGACGCCTCGTCAATACGTGTCCCCCACAGGGCACCGCCTTGTCCATTACCAGGGCCGAAATGGTTATTTGGCGTCGTTCTCAGCGCAAGAGGCGAGAACTCAGAATTCGCGCTTCTCGCGAACGCGAGCTGCCTTACCAACGCGATCGCGGAGGTAGTACAACTTCGCACGGCGAACATCACCGCGCTTCACGACTTCAACCTTGGCAACGGTCGGTGTGTGCATTGGGAATGTTCGCTCGACACCGACGCCGTAGCTCAACTTGCGAACGGTGTAGGTCTCTTGAACGCCACCGCCACGGATAGAGATGACGTTGCCTTGGAAAATTTGGACGCGCTCCTTACCACCCTCAACAACGCGAACATGCACCTTTAGCTCGTCTCCTGGTCCAAATTCCGGGATATCCGTGCGCAACGAGTCCTGATCGATGAAATCGGTGGTCTTCATGAGTCTTCCTGATCTTTCGGGGTGACCCAGCTCAATCTGGGTCGGCCGNTAAAGGATACGGGATGGGTGGGAACTCTTCCAACAAGCGGGCGTCATCTGCGGGAAGACCACCGAGTGCCTCGATGAGGTCTGGCCGATGCTGAATCGTTCGATGCAAAGCCTGGGCCCGCCGCCAGCGTTCAATCAGCGCATGATTTCCGCTTCTCANCACCTCGGGAACTTCCCATCCACGAAAGTCTGCTGGTCGAGTGAACTGCGGTTCCTCGAGAAGCTTTCCCTCACCAAAACTTTCCGTCAACGGCCCAACCTCATTGCCCATCACACCCGGCAACAATCTGGTCACTGCCTCGATCACGAGGCACGCCGCAACTTCACCTCCGGCAAGCACCACATCGCCCACGCTGATTTCACCATCAACGAGGTGCTCTCGAACTCGATGATCAACACCTTCATAACGGCCGCACAGCAGACTGAAACCTTCAAGTTCGCTGAGCCCAGAGGCGTATTGCTGGTCAAATGTGCGACCACCTGGAGATAACAGCAGTAAGGGCCGTGGCGGGTCGGCCTCTTCAACCGCAGCAAAAATGGGCTCGGGCCGCATCAACATCCCAGCACCCCCACCAAACGGAGCATCGTCGACCGTCCGGTGACTATCGGTCGCGTGATCTCGGGGATCGTGGCACCGCACTTCGACGACACCTGATTCTCGTGCCTTACCCAGCAAACTCTGACTGGTGAACCCGTCAACCATCGACGGAAACAGGGTGAAGACATCGATTCTCACGACAGTTCCCCATCGTCTGACACCAGTTCGAACAACCCATCGGGTGGGTCGATGACAATGGTCTCTGCGTTCGATTCCACTACGAACACTGAAGGAACGAGAGCGCCCGAGTCGAGCTCGAGAAGATCTGAAGCCGGGTTCGCGATGACGGCGATGCATCTCCCCCGCTCTCGACCACCAACCTCGACAACCTGCGCACCGATCATTTCGTGCACCCAAAGAGCATCGGGATCGTCGAGAGGTTGGGCCCGGAGCACTCGACCTGTCATTCGCTCGGCATCATTACGAGAATCAATTTCTGCGAAACGAACGATGAATCGGTTACCAGAGCGACGCGAGGACACAACGGTGAGCCACTCCCCTTCGGTTTCAAGAGTCGATCCTTCAGCGACTCGCTCAATGCGGTCGGAGGTCAATGACACGAAGATCTCCCCGCGAATTCCGTGGGCGCGACCGAGACGGCCAATTTCTAAAAGCTGTGAGTCAGCCATCGTTGACTCCTGCCTGAGCGACGACGATCAGTCGTCGAGGAATTCGATGTCGACTTCGACACCGTCTTTTGCGGCCGCTGCCCGGGTCACCGTGCGAATGCTGGCCGCAGTGCGACCCCGACGGCCGATGACGCGTCCGAGGTCTCCGTCACCGACTCGAACATCAAGACGGGTGCGGTCGCCGTCTTCTGTGACCTCAACGCTTACTGCGTCGGGTTGGTCAACGATTGAGCGCACAACGTGCTCAAGAACTGCTGCGGCGGTTGGTGCTGACATGGGTCAGCTCACCCAGCCTTCGACGACTTGAACTGTTCCATCGCTCCTGAAATTTCGAGAAGCTTTGTAACACGCTCGGTTGGCTGCGCGCCTTCGGAAAGCCACTTCACCGCCTTGTCATTGTCGACCGTGAGCACTGAAGGATCCTGACGAGGGTCGTAATGACCGAGGATCTCAATGAAGCGACCGTCGCGAGGCGAACGGGCATCAGCCGCAACAATGCGGTACTGAGGCTGCTTTTTCTTTCCGATGCGAGTGAGGC
>PBWL01000017.1 GCA_002727235.1 Acidimicrobiaceae bacterium | reverse complement strand
ATCCTTCCCCGGGAAGAACCCGTCTTCAGCGAGCGTATTACCGACGTTCTTCGCAATGATGGCGTCGACGTTCACGTTGGTGAACCCATACTCGCAGCCCGTTACGAGGATGGACGAGCATATGTCGAAACCGCCCACGGTGAGCTCGATGCAGAACATCTGCTTGTTGCCGCCGGTCGATCGTCATCGGTCACATCGCTTGGGCTCGAACGGCTTGGAGTCGTCGCCACTCCGGCAGGGATCAACGTCGATGCCCGAAGTCGAACGGTGACAACCAGCATCTATGCAGTCGGTGACGCCGCTACGGGTCGACCTCGCCTGACGAGCACTGCGGTCGCCGACGCGTCACTTGCGGTGCGTGACATGTTCCTGCCTGGCCGCGCTCAGGCGAGCACGATGTCGCCGTGGTGCGTCTTCACCGAGCCAGAGCTCGCCCGAGTCGGGTTCACCGCCGCCCAAGCCAGAGAGCGCTTCAGAAGTCGAGCCGTGAAGGTTCACCAGCTCGAGCTCTCGGAGGTGCACCGCGCACTATTCGAAGGGTCTTCGGAAGGGCTTATCGAAATCGTCACGGTTCATGGTCGCATCGTTGGCGGTCACGTCATCGCATCTCGTGCGTCTGAAGTCATTAACGAAATCGCTCTTGCAGTTCGGTTCTCGGTATCGATTGAAGAACTTGCCCGCGTGCCCCATGTGTACCCGACCATCGCGAGCGGTATCGGACGGCTCGCCTCCGACCAGTCGGTTCTTCGACTGCGGCGCTTCAAAAGCTTCGCCAAACTCGGACGCCTCACCGGCTAACCGGGCACCTCAACCTTCACATCATCGAAGCGGTCAATCTTTCGTAACGCAGGGAATCCGACAGCAAAGGCGCCTGCGATGACGATGGTTGCAATCCCGCCACCGGCGATTGCCCACGGCACCCCAAACCACCGAGCGGCAAGCCCACTCTCAAACGCGCCGAGTTCGTTCGATGCGCCGATGAACACTCCTTCAACAGCGGTCACCCGACCGAGCTGATCTGGAGGTGTTGCGAGCGGCACGATCGCTCCCCGGATGAACATTGACACCATGTCGGCAGCCGACAGCACAACGAGCGCGATAAATGCAACAACGTATGAGCGGGTGAGGCCGAAGACCACGGTGCCTGCGCCNAACACNGCGACGACAACGAGCAGCGTCGGTCCGACACGACGACTTACAGGTCGAATCGCAAGCACGATCGCCATCGCCGCAGCCCCAACTCCAGGTGCCGCTCGAAGCCAACCGTATGCCACGTCGCCAACCCCAAGTCGGTCACTTGCAACAACCGGAATCAGTGCCACTGCCCCACCAAAGAGCACAGCAAAGAGATCAAGGCTGATCGCTGCGAGCACAATCGGCGAACGACGAATGAATCGCAGCCCTTGAAGAGCTAAACGAACGCTCGGACGTCCCTCATCAGCGAACGGGGCGACTCCTGGCAGGTACCTGATGCCCAACGTCAACGGTACCGACAGCAGAGCCGAACCTCCTGCGACGGCATACGCGATCGATGGATCGATGCTGTACAAAAAGCCGGCAAGAGCCGGGCCGACAATCGCACTCGACGTGAATGTTGCCGTCCACAGCGCAATGACTCTCGGCAAATCATCGGTGCTGACGATCAACGGCAAGATCGCTCGCCTACTCGGCGTGATTAACGCATCGGCGACGCCAATACCAATCGCAACAAGCACGAGCACAGAGACCGCAGAGGAGCCCGAGTTAGTGAACCAGATGAGTACCGCTATCGACAGCAACCTCAACAACAGGAAACCAGCAGTCACACGTCGTCGATCAAAACGATCGGCGATGTAACCACTTGGGATCGCCAACACAAGACCGGGCACAAACTGCGCTAAGCCCAGCAGCCCGATCGAGAAGGGATCTCCAGTGATGTCGTACACCTGCTTGAACAGCGCAGTGATGCAAATATTGATCCCGATTGCTGCGAAGGCAGTCGAGCCCAAATACCGGCGAACCGCTTGTTGCCGGAGAACACCCAACGCCGTGGCCATCGACCGGACGCTACTGCAACGACACGACCCGACCTCTGCTGAGAAGGCGCCACACATCTCTCGAAAAAACGCGAGNTNTCNGAGAGCACGCGCTCTTGCAANCATGAGCACAACNGCNTCAATTTCACATTNATGGGGATCAACNGCGCGATTNGGNCTTCTCTACTCGTCNNTCGCTGGCGGCGTTGCATATGCACTCGANGAGCGNCTNGACCATCACGGCCAGGTCACGTTGGCCNCGATGGTNTTCNCCNTCGGGTTCTTCAGCTCATGGATTCGAANGATGCGAGGNTGAACTANATCGNCGGATTCTCCGACGNTTAGGTGAACCTGCGACGATCACTTCATGGCGATCAGCAACGTTCTCCTCGTTCACGGCGCGTGGCATGGTGCNTGGTGTTGGGCACCGCTACAACAGGCCCTCGACCAACTCGGAATTCCCTCGCACGCAATCGACCTACCTGGCCATGGCATCTCACCACTGCCGCTCGGTGACCTCCATGGCGACGCAGCTGCGGTGGTTGAGGCGCTGGAGGCTCTTCCATCAGACACACTCCTTATTGGCCACTCATACGGCGGAGCAGTGATTTCGCAGGCGGCTGCCCACAGTGACCGGATTGCGCATCTCATGTTCATCGCAGCTTTCGCTCTTGAAGCCGGAGAAAGTGTGAACGGTTTCCTTCGGAGCTCTCCCCGACACAAGGTCGAGCTCGCCAACATCATGGTGCCGACCGATGAAGGTGCGACCACCCTCGACCCAGAACATGCCGGCGCTCTGCTGTATCCCGGAAGCTCAACGGTTGTTCAGCGAGCGAACGCTAAGCGACTGGGCCCACAGCCAAATGCCACCATGACACAAGAAGTTGACGGAGCACCCGCATCAGCGATCGAGTCGACATATGTGCTCTGCAACCAAGATCGAGCAGTGCATCCCGAGCATCAACGCATCATGGCTGCACGATGCTCATCGGTGATCGAAATCGACAGCGATCACTCACCCTTTGTCGACGAGCCAGCAACGGTCGCCTCCATTATTCAAGGAGTGGTGAACGCATGAAAGTCCGCATCGGGATCGGGCTCGGGGTACGAACTGAACTCAACGGCCCCGACTTCCTCACCGTCGTCGATGAACTTGAACGCCTCAAGTTTGATTCACTGTGGCTGTCAGAACGCATCAATGGGCCCGCGCCTGACCCGCTCATCGCATCTGCAGCTGCCGTCGGTCGAACAACAGACCTCAAATTGGGCACCAGCGTCCTTGTGCTGCCCGGTCGCAACCCGGTCGTTGCGGCCAAAGAAATTGCATCGCTCGCAGCAATGTCAGGTGGGCGCTTTCTTCCTGCGTTCGGTCTAGGAGCTGTTGACCCGGTGGAACAACGCGCGTTTGGGGTGCAGCGCGGAGAGCGCGCAAAAATGTTCGATGAAATGCTGCAGATCATGCGTGCCTGCTGGACGGGTGAGCCCTGCACATTCGACGGAGTGCACTACCAAGTTGACAACATCCGTGTCGGTCCTGTGCCGGAGCGCCTCGATGTATGGCTCGGCGGAATCGCAGAAAGCGAACTACGGCGTATTGGACGGCTCGGAGATGGCTGGTTGCCTTCGTTCGTCACACCGCAAGATGCCGAACAGGGCCGTACCGTCATCGAGGGGGTGCTCGCCGAATACGGCCGAGAAATCGAAGAAGACCACTACGGCGTGCTCATTCCCTACGCAAACGGTCCGGTACCTGAGGCACTGCTCGCCAACCTCGCGAAGCGCCGACCCAACCTCGACGACCCGTCGCAACTCGTTCCATCGTCATGGGAAGATCTCTGTGCGCTCATAGAGAAATTCATCTCAGTAGGCACCACCAAATTTGTTGTGCTTCCGATGACAGAACCATCGAGTGCCGACGAATGGCTTGACCATCTCGGCGAACTCGCATCTACGGTGCTTCCCCTTGAACGAGAGATCTCGTGACCGAGGGGTTTCGTCGACCTCAACATGAGGTNTCNCCNGGNGATGCTCTCTTCGAACGGGCCGATGACAACACCTGGGTCGCCACAAAGTGGTCACAGGGCCCGTGGAATCCTGAGCACTGTCATGGCGCGCCGCCCGCTGCACTTTTCGTTCGAGAAGTTGAACATGCTGGTGGAGACGAATGGCAACTCAGTCGAATCACCATCGAACTTCAGCGGCCAGTTCCTGTTGGCCATCCCCTCACCCTCATNACCGATATCGAGCGGCCAGGCCGGAAAATTTCAGTCGTTGGAGTCTCGATGCTCGATGGCGACACCGATGTCGCAAAAGCTCGTGCCCTCCGTATTCGCACACAACAAACCGAGGTACCAGCACAAGGAGAAGGATTCCGTGCCCCTGACGTGGGCTCTGCGACGCAATCCGTTCCGGTATCGATGAATGAGCAGCATGCGTTCGCTTCTGATTCATGTGAGCACAGATTCATCACCGGGGGTTGGGACGATCCGGGCCGTGCTGTCGTCTGGGTTCGGCTCCGCCTGCCGGTCGTCGCCGGTGAAGAACCATCCGGCGCACAACGAGTAGCGGCTGCGGCCGACTTTGGCAATGGCGTCTCTGCGCGGGTCGAGCACCTTAGCTGGCTCTACATCAACCCTGATCTCACCATTCATTTCGTTCGCCCACCACAAGGTGAATGGGTCTGTCTCGATGCACGCACCGAATACGGAACCCTCGGCTCAGGCCTCGCGGCCTCAACCGTTCACGACGAGTACGGGCCCGTCGGCCTGTCTGCGCAAAGCTTGCTCGTCGAACCCCGATAGCAACCGTTTAGTTTCGAGTGGCTGCGACAGCCACAATCGGGTCTAACGCAGATGGATCCTTCAGTGAATCTCTGCTCGCAACATCGTCTGGTTGCGCTCCCCGAAGAATTTTCTTCACCGGCAATTCCAATTTCTTACCGCTCAGGGTGGTGGGAATGACTTCGATGAAATGCACTTCGTCAGGCACATGACGTGGTGAGAGTTCTTCGCGAACTGCCGCTCGAATCGAGTTGACAACATCGTCCTCTTCGCCGTGGCCGTCGTGAGCGATAAAGAGCACGAGTACACCAGGGTCGTCCGCCCCGGGAGCCTCTAGGTGCACCACCAGAGAGTCAGCGACACCCTCTACCGACTCGACAACCCGGTAAATCTCTGCGGTTCCAACGCGGACGCCTCCTCGATTTAACGTCGCGTCACTTCGGCCCGAGATCACACACGACCGATCTTCGGTGAACGTCACCCAGTCGCCATGTCGCCACACTCCGGGGAAAAATTCGAAATAGCTCGATCGGTAGCGAGAGCCATCAGAGTCACCCCAAAAGCCCACCGGCATCGATGGCATTGGTTGAGTCACCACCAACTCCCCCTGTTCGTTGACGACGGGCTCCCCTGATTCATCCCAGGCAGCGATGGCACACCCGAGGTAGGGCGCAGGAATTTCTCCCTCTCGCACTGCTGACAAAGGATTACCTCCAACAAACGCAGAGCAGATATCGGTACCGCCACTGATCGGCGACAGCAATGCGGTTGCAGAAACTTCCTCGTAAATCCAACGGAATGCATCTGGTGGAAGAGGCGCCCCTGTCGCTCCAATTGCTCGAACCTGCGTCAGGTCAAAACGCTCGGCCGGCTGCAAGCCAGCNCGACGACAGGCTGAGAACCATGGCGCCCCCCCGCCAAACCACGTCACGCCCTCTTCCGCAACAACCTTCCACAGCGTGTCCGGCCCCTCGCTGGCGGGATCACCATCAAAGAGCACGAGCGACGCCCCGGTGAGCAAACCGGATACGAGGTAGTTCCACATCATCCATCCGGTGGTGGTGAACCACATGAACCTGTCACTCGGCCCCATATCGCTGTGGAGTTCAAGCACCTTGAGGTGCTCCAAGATGATGTTCCCATGGCCGTGAACGATTGGCTTCGGAAGCCCCGTAGTACCCGATGAGTAGAGGATGTACAGCGGGTGATCGAACTCGACGTCGTCGATAATGAGTTCGCCGCTCTCGCCATTTCCGAGCTCGCTCCACTCGATCACATCAGTTGATGGCGATTCCGCCGGCGGCGCAGATGCGAGATGACGCAAGACCACCGTCGATGTCACCGTCGGCAGACCCGCACGGAGACGAGCGATTTCATCGCTTCGGTCGACGTCGTGACGTCCATACCGATAGCCGTCGACGACGAACAGCANCTTGGGCTCCACCTGCCCGAAGCGGTCGAGCACGGCGCCNACCCCGAACTCCGGTGCACATGAAGTCCAGATCGCACCGAGGCTCGCCGTTGCAAGAAACGCAATAATCGCCTCGCACACGTTGGGCAGGTAGCCCGCCACCCGGTCGCCATGACCCACACCGAGAGAGATGAGCCCACTGCGAATCCGACTCACCTCGGCACGCAACTCGGCGCCCGACAGCGAATGGCGTGCACGACTTTGGGAAATTCCAACAAGCACTTCGGCGTCATCTGCAAGGTGCCGTAGCGCATGGTGCGCATAGTTGAGNTTCGCACCCGCAAACCATTTGGCNNCCGGCATCACCCGCGTACTCAACACCTGCGAATACGGCTCTGAGGCCTCGATATCACACCATTTCCAGAGCAATTCCCAGAACCGCTCAAGGCCATCAGAGATCGACCATTCCCAAAAATCGTTGTAGTTCGCAAACTGAAGGGACGTGGCGTGCTCGCAAAAAGCGGTGAATTCGGCGAGCCGAGAGAGAGCATTGGGATCTGGCTCCCACAAAATTGGAGGACGCGTCGTAACCACAGCGACATTCTTCTTGAAATGACCCTCATCGCTGGCATCGCGCTCTTGTCTTGTCGCCGAGGCANGCTTCGCTAATCTTGCGTTATGGGCACGAACGTCACTTTTTCTACTCNAAGCGGAAACGCAGCCGGATACCTCGCAANCCCTGAGAGCGGGTCAGGCCCAGGCGTCATCGTGGTGCAAGAATGGTGGGGGCTTGACTCCGGCATCATCGATATCTGCGACGACCTAGCCCGGAACGGCTTCGTTGCGTTGGCCCCAGATCTTTACCACGGCGAACTCGCAGGGCATACCGAAATGGATAAAGCCGGAGAGCTNATGACATCNCTCCCGATGGATCGCGCCGCGCAAGATATGAGCGGAGCAGTTGACTACCTGGTCGCAAACGAATCGACGTCAAGCTCAACGCTTGCCGCCATGGGGTTCTGCATGGGAGGCATGCTCACCTTTGTGCTTGCTGCTCTTCGCCCTGATGCAATTTCGGCAGCGGTGCCGTTCTATGGATTCCCCTCAGGGGATGATCAACCCGATTACTCGAATATCACCGCAAAGATCCGCGGACATATGGCAGAAGTAGATGGCTTCTTTCCTCCAGAAGGTGCTGCCGACCTCGAGCAACGATTGCAGGCGGCAGGAGTCGATGCAACCCTCACCGTGCACCCGGGCACCGGCCACGCATTCATGGCGTCACATAACGCGCTCGGGACCCAAGACAACGATCTCGCCGCACGGCTGTGGCCAGAAGTTCATGCGTTTATCCGCGACACCGTGTCATAGCCCTCAGCNGAAGTCGAAGATCAGCAGTGGTCTCGACGCCAACAACCGATGAGGTGGTCATTNACGAGCCCCATCGACTGCGCCATNGCNTACATCGTCGTNGGGCCCACAAATGTCCAACCCCTTCGCCGCAATTCTTTTGCGAGGGCGCGTGAGGTATCGGTTTGAGCGGGCACATCGCCGAGCGCATGTGGCCGGTGCTCATCGGGCTCGACATAGCTCNNAAAGAATGCGTCGAGACTGCCGAACTCGGCACGCAATTCGAGGGCTCGTTTCGCATTGTTAATNGTTGANGAAATTTTTCCTCGGTGGCGGATGATGCGCTCGTCGAGAACAAGACGNTCNACATCAGAGTNGGTAAACGCGGCAACGACGTCTGGGTCGAAGTTTGCAAACACCTCCCGAAAGGCATCACGTCGTCGCAAGATCGTGATCCAACTCAGACCNGATTGAAAGCCTTCGAGGCACACTTTCTCATACCANTCATNGTCGNTCGTTGCCCGAATGCCCCATTCATNATCGTGGTACGCCACGTAGTCTTCGTCGTCACCGCACCAGCCACACCGAGCGTTGCCGTCGCTGTGAAGGCGAAGGTCAGTCACGACTACCTTCATCGGCGCAACCGATATCGAGATCACCGTGCGCAGCTCTCAACACTCGCAAGCCGGCAAATAACTCGCCCTGTTGCTCTTGCGACATCGGAATCGATTGAAAGTAGGCGTTTAACTCCATCGTTGCTGCATCAACTCGTTTGCGACCCTCATCGGTGATTGCAACGATGACTTTTCGGCGATCGACATCGTCTCTTGACCGACTCACTAAACCGTCGCGTTCAAGGCGGTCGGCAGCGTTGGTCACGCTCGCTGGATGCACTTGCAAGCGCTCTCCAGCGACCCCCATCGGCAATGTGCCTCGGCGGCTGAAAGCGAGCAAGCGAAGGAATTCATATCGAGCAAAACTCACGTCAAACGGTTTCAACACCCGATCGATGTCAGCGGCAAGCAACTGTTGCACCCGCATCACTGAAGTGACCATGCTCATCGGAGTGGCGGCGTCTTCCCAGCCATGCTGCACCCAATTGACGACAGCAGCTTCAATCGGGTCGTTCTCCGGAGATGGGGAAGTCACACCGGCAGGGTAACTCGGGTTAGAGGAATATTTGGACGTCAAAGTATCCTTTTTGTATGTCGAGCGACACCACTTCACCACGCGAACAGTGGGAGCAAGCATTTAACGCCTCCCCAACCCGAGACGCAGAATTCACCACCTTGTCGGGCATTCCGATCGACCCGGTGTACGGCCCTGAAGACGGCGATTTCCCCGGCCAATACCCCTACACCCGCGGACCGTACGCCTCGATGTATCGGTCCCGCCTGTGGACGATGCGGATGTTCGCCGGTTTCGGCACCGCAGAGGACACCAACTGGCGATTCAAAGAGATCATTAAAGCTGGGGGTACCGGCCTTTCGACAGCATTCGATATGCCGACCCTTCTCGGACTCGACTCAGACGACCCCATGTCGCTTGGGGAAGTCGGCCGATGCGGCGTCGCCGTCGACAGCCTGTCTGATATGGAGGACCTCTACTCAGGAATCGACCTAGGCGAGGTCACGACCTCGATGACGATCAACTCCCCTGCTGCTGTCATCTTCGCAATGTTCATCGCTCAAGCCGAAAAGGCTGGGGTGAACCGCGCCCGACTCGGCGGAACGCTGCAGAACGACATTTTGAAGGAGTACCAAGCTCAGAAGGAGTTCGTATTCCCCCCTCGCCAGTCGATGCGGCTCGTTCGTGACACCATCGATTTCACATCGCGCGAAATGCCCCGATGGCACTCGGTGTCGATTTCGGGGTACCACATCCGTGAGGCCGGCTCGACTGCGGTTGAGGAACTCGCATTTACGCTCGCAAACGGTTTTGCATATGTCGAACTCGCTCTTGCGGCCGGGCTCGACGTCGATGCGTTTGCACCGAGATTGAGTTTCTTCTTCAATGCCCACATCGACTTCTTCGAAGAGATCGCAAAATATCGTGCCGCTCGCCGAATTTGGGCTCGCTGGATGAAGGAACGATATGGAGCGACCGACCCGCGGTCGATGCAGTGCCGCTTCCACTCTCAGACCGCCGGTGTTTCGCTCACCGCTCAACAACCTGAGGTCAACATCGCTCGTACAGCGATCGAAGCTCTCGCCGGCGTGCTCGGAGGAACACAGAGCCTCCACACAAATTCGATGGACGAAGCGCTTGCTCTACCAACCGAAAAGGCCGCTCGCATTGCGCTTCGAACCCAGCAAGTGATCGCTCACGAAACAAATGTTGCCCATGTTGCTGACCCTCTCGGCGGTTCGTACTACGTCGAATCTCTCACCGATGAGGTTGAGCGTCAGGCGGAAGAAATTTTCGCCCACCTCGAATCACTGGGCAATGGATCATTGCTTGAAGGCGTCATCACCGGCATCGAAGAAAACTGGTTCCAGGGTCGAATCTCTGATTCTGCCTATGACCTCGAGCGCCGTCTCAATGCCGGCCAACGGATCACGGTCGGCGTCAACGATTTCCAGGCCGGAAACGAAGAGGACCAAATCCAACTACTCAGGATTACCAACGAAGATGAGCAGCGCCAGCGCAAGCGACTTGACACCGTGCGTTCTGATCGTAACCAAGACGCCGTTACCGAAGTGTTGAATAAGTTGCGGGTTGAAGCCGAAGACCCAGAGGTCAACCTCATGCCAACTCTGATCGAGGCCTCGCACGCCTATGCAACCGTCGGCGAAATGATGAACACGATGGCGGGCGTCTTCGGGCGTCACGTCGAAGTGCCAAGCATCTAAGGGGAAAACGATGTCAGGAGAACGAATTCTTGTCGCCAAAGTCGGCCTCGACGGCCATGATCGCGGCGTAAAGGTTGTAGCCAGGATCCTTCGTGACGCCGGTTACGAGGTCATCTATACCGGCTTGTTCCAAACGCCAGAGACTGTTGCTGCGGCCGCAGTCGATGAAGACGCCGATGCCATCGGTCTTTCGATGCTCTCCGGTGCGCACATGACCCTTGCTCCTCTCGTCGTCGAGGCGGTTCGGGCACGCGGTGCAGACATTCCGGTCATCCTCGGTGGCACCGTGCCTGACCACGACCTCGATGAACTCAAGGCGCAGGGCGTTGCGGCAGTACTCACGCCGGGCACAACCGCTGAAGACATCATCAAAGAGGTTCAACAGGTTCTCGACGGTACCCAGGTGGCCTAAAGTGCCGCTAGACCCCGACGTCGCCGAGCTTGTGCAGGCGTTAGCCGAGACCGGGGCGCCTGCACTGTCAGAGGGAACTGTCGAGCAAGCGCGGTCAAACTATTTTCGAACGCCGACACCACCCTCTGACGAAATTGCACACGTAACCGACTCGTTCGTTGATGGGCCCCACGGATCGATTCCGATTCGCATCTACGCCACGACATCGCAACCAGCTCATCTTCCTGTCGTCGTCATGTTTCACGGAGGAGGTTGGGTGCTCTCCAGCGTCGACGGCCATGACCACGTGGCGCGCAGGCTCGCAGCGTTCACTCCCCCTGCGTGCTGAACTCAGCGTCGTTGCGGTCGTCGTCGCTCTCATCAACACCGTTTCCCTCACCTCGGCCCTCTCGCTGTCT
>PBWL01000016.1 GCA_002727235.1 Acidimicrobiaceae bacterium | reverse complement strand
CCTTGGTGATCAGACCGTCGAGGTAAAGCTGCCTGGTGGCCAGCATCTCCTGCTCGAGGCCAAGCAGGAACACATCGTCTTCGACGCTCTGGGACGTGGCATCGTCACCTGTTGCTTTCGACTTGCGCTTGAAAAAGCGGAATCCGCCGGCCGGGGCCTCTCCTCTTTCGC
The DNA here is from genome assembly GCA_002727235.1 of Acidimicrobiaceae bacterium. Taxonomy (GTDB): domain Bacteria; phylum Actinomycetota; class Acidimicrobiia; order Acidimicrobiales; family Ilumatobacteraceae; genus Casp-actino5. The sequence continues at coordinate 7,495 of PBWL01000016.1, read as the reverse complement.
CGTCGATGGGCGAGGCTTCATCATCGGCACTCGACGCTGCAACACTGTCCTGCACTGCCATCTGTGGCGCAGCCTGTGGCGCGGGCGCGGGCTCGATTTCGGGCTCAGCCTCAGCCTCGATACGGGGCTGTGCGGCAGCGGCCTCGGCGCTGATATCGTCGAAGGTGACCTCGGGCGAGAAAGCCGCATCCGCGGCCTTCGCCAGCCGTGCACGCCGAAGCCTGATCAGCAGCCAGATGCAGAGCAGCGCCAGAAGCATCAGTAAAGTGCCAAGCATAACGAAATAGGGCAGCGTGTCGGGCTCGGGTATCGACTGCACGACAACGCCCACAATACCCGCTGCAAAATTCGCGAAATTCGAGATCACCTGTTCCATGGAATTAGTCTTACATCCAAAAGGTTAATTTAGCGCAATATCCTGCATCGCTCGTTTGTTGCAAGTGCCAACCTGTATTGTATCCCATGGCCCGATCCCTAACCAGATTCGCCAGTTTCCTAAGGCCGATCGGAAAAGGCTCCGACGAGATTGTGGCTGTGAAACTTCACAACAAGGCCCTCACGGTAGCCGAAGTTCGCCATAAATCCAATGTGATAAATATCGGTCAGCTCGCCAGCGTCGCCCTTCCGCGCAAGCTGGATATCCAGAACCTGGCGCGTCAGCAGGACATGATCGGAGACGTTCTTCGCAGCCTGCGCGACCAGATCGGTTTCACGGCCCAGGACGCCGGCCTGATCATTCCGGGCGGCATCGTCCAGATCCGGCAGTTGAACCTGCCCTTCATGACACCGGCCGAGCTTGCCAAGGAAGCCGAGGATCCCGCCTTCTGGATCGAACTTGAGCCCGATATCGGCAAGCTCGAAGACCCGTTCATCTCCTACGACACGCTTGTCAGCTCGGAAAATGACGACCTGACCCGTGTCGTGATCGGATACGCCGAGAACGCAAGCCTGCGCCAGTGGTCGGACACCCTTCTGACGGCCCACCTGAATCCGGTCTATCTTGAACTGGAACCGGTCGCGCTTGCCAACCAGCTCTACACGGTACTGCCGCCGGAGGACCGGGCGCAGGCGCAGGCCATTCTCCATGTCTCGGGCGACAGGATGGAATTGATCGCCTTTCAGTCGCAGCGCTTCGACGTCGTCAAGCTGGAGATCAGCGAGTTCGACCAGGTTCTGCTCTCGGAGATCGAGGATGTGCCGGACACAGGCGGCGAGTTCTGGGACGAGGTCGGCGGCCGTGTCGCCAACACATTGAAGCAGGCTGTCCTGTATCTTCAGGAAGAACAGGATTTCCCGACATTCCCCGTCGTCCATGTCGTGATCGACGCTCTGCGCGGACAGAATTTCATGACGCTGATGGACCACCATTTCAGCCTCGCGCCTGTGCGGCTGTGGGACCCTTTGGCCAATGCCGAGATGGCACCGAACGTACAGACCCTTATGTCACAGGTCTCGAACCGGTCCGGCTTCACCTCCGCCCTCGGCCTTGCGCTGCGCCGCCTCGGCACCTTCGGGAATGAAGGGCCGGGCATCCTGCGCCTTTCCATGCTCCCGCAAAGCGCGACGCTTCGCAGGAACCGACAGCTTGGCGTGATCACGCGGACCATGTTCGTCACCTGGCTCGCCACCCTGTTGCTGATGGGCGCATGGACCGGCGGCCTTGTCGCACCGGCCTTCCTCGAAAGCCAGGCAGCCAGCCGTGGCTTCGAGGGGATCAAGGCCGAGGCGGAAGCCGCACAGTCCCAGATCGGCCAGATCAACGAGGCCNTTACCCAGCTTGACGCCACGCTCGAAACGCTGAATGTGGTATCTCGGCAGCGCGGCAAGGCCTATATCATCGAGACGCTGCCAGACCTTGTTCCTGAGGGAATGGAGCTGTCCGACTATCTCTTGACCAATGACGTCGACCTGACGTTGCGCGGTGCGGCAGGCAGCCCGGATGTGGTGCAGCTTTTCGTCAGCGAATTGCAGAACAGCGGCCTCGTCGAACANCCNGCACTGTCCGAGCCNATNCTTCGCGAGGGTGGCAGCGTCTATGATTTCGAGATCACCACCAAACTGAGGCAGGAGAACTGACGATGGTTTTCGGTCTCGGCAAGAAAGAAGAGGTNCAGGCGCCCGCCCCGACACAGCAGATGTCGGCCGAGGCCNTGGCGATGCTGTCGCAGATGGCCCANCAAGNCGGAAACGCGCNGGCGGCGCCGATGGCACCAAGCCTGCAGCAACCGGGCGCNGCNCCNCAGGATGCTGCCTCNNCGNCCNGCANGCCGGCNCCGGTTGGAAATTTCGAANCGGCGAACAGCAATCTGACGAAGAAAGAGCAGAAGGCGCTGGCGCGCGAGCAGAAGAAGGCCGCAGCCAGAGCCCGCAAGGAAGAAAAGGAGCGTATCCGGCTTCAGAAGAAGGGTGCGAAATCACGCTTCTCACGCGCAAAATATCTGCGCGAGGCGAATGGCAATGCGGCAGCGGGTGTCGCGCTGTCGATCCTTCTCGTCCTGCTGACGATGTTCGGTCCGATCATGATCAACCTGTTCGTTCTGCTGCCGCAGACGGCGGAAAACCGGGAAATCGCCGGCCGCGTCCAGCAATATAACGACGTGCTCCGGCAGGCGGCGCCCTTGCTGCAGGTTGCCGTGAAAAACAAGGGTGAACGCGAGACATCGATCCAGAACAGGATCGGCGGTTTCCGCGACGGCGAAGCGGCATCGTTGGCCTTGCGCCAGTTCGTGTCAGACCTCGAGAGCCGCGGCGCCTCCTTCCTGACCGAGACATCGCGCACCATCACGAATGCTGACATCGGTGTCGCGGGCCTTGTCGGCAAGTCCATGACCATGGAACTCGAGGCCGATTTCCTGAACTATCTTCTGGTCCGCAACAAGATGGTCCGCTCGCAGGCCTCCATTGTCGTGCAGCAGGAGGAAATCACCGCGTCCCCCGGCAACCCGATCGTGATGATCAAACTGGTCCTGTCCATCCCTGCCCGGCAGGAGTAGCAGGCATTTATCAATTATTGACAAATTATTAACTGGTGTAGATTCCACCGGTGATCCAGCTATTGGTGCGGTGTAGTGTTATGTTGAATTCACGTTGTTTCTTGGCGGTGATGATCGCCGGCTTGCTTGGTTCCGGCGCGGCATTCGCCGGCGCCTCGGACCCCGAGCCGAATGACTCGCTTGTTGCGCCCGAGGTTCAGGACATCGACGATCCGTTCCGCCGCGGCATCGACCGCATCGCCGACCAGGCAACCGGCGGCGTCGAACTGCCGGCACCAAGCGGTAATATCGGCCTTGAAGACGCCACCGGCGTGGACCTGCTCGGCAAATCGACCGATCAGGCCCTGTTTTCAAATCGTTACAGGGTCATGGGCGTGGCTGTCGCCAAGCAGGAAACCCGCTCGCAGATATTTGCCGCCACCAATCAGAATGTCATTCCGGGCAACAAGCCGAAGCTCGCCTATGTACGTCTCGGCCTGTTCGCCGACGAGGCCGAGGCACGCCAGCTTGCCATCGACCTGAAGAACAACGCGGAACACCTTCTCGGCGCGCACTTCATCCTTCGTGACGAGGGCGAGGACGGCGTGATCATGGATCTGGGTCCGCTGCACAACGTGACGCATGCCGAGCGCTATTGCGAAACCCTGCTGACCCTGTCCGAGGGCCTGGTGACCGAATGCTACACAGTGCTTGAATTCCCGGGTCTGGAACCGCTCCGCACCTTTTCCTCGACCGCTATGCTGCGCGCTTCGGCCACCGCTGTCCGCAGCGTGATGAAGGACAACAGCCTGTTCGACCTCGAGACAGCCGCGAAACAGACCATCACCCTGCGCGAGGGCGATACCATCGGCGCCAGTGACACCACCCTCGTCAAGGTGACCCCGAGAGGTGTGATCCTGGTGTCAGAGAACGGCGACATCGAAACCCTGCCTATCGACTATCTTCCGGAAAAGGCCTTTGATATCGACGACCTGACGCCGGACGCAGGTGCCGCGCAGGCCGGTTCGGTCGCGCTCGATCCGAACGCCGGCAACACCTGATCGCGGAACCGCGTAGATGCCCGTCTACAGCAACGATGTCGCGGACAAGGTTCTTCGTGTCCTGCAATCCGCCAACCGGCTGGACCAGCAAAAACTGGCTGACGCCAGGAGCTCTGGCACAGGTGCGAGTTCCGATGTCCTGGAGAGGATGATCCGCACCGAGGGTGTCGAGGAAGACCTCGTCCATACCGTGCTGTCGCGTGCCTATGCCCTGCGGCGCACCTCGCTCGAGGCCAAGGAAATCGATGTCCGCGCCCTGCCCCTGATCCCGGCATCCTTCATCGACGAGCACCACGCCATTCCCTTTGCCGTCGAACAGCGCTTCCTTCGCATCGGCATCGTCGATCCGACCACGGCGACCCTCGCCAGCCAGTTGAAGTCAGTCTCGAACTTCAACATCGAGTTCCAGCTGATCACGCTGACCAATTTCGAGAACCTGCGTGGACACGAGCGGGTGAAGTCCGTCCTTGATTCCGCGGAAAAGAAAAAGAAGCAGCAGGCCCGCGTCGGCGGCAAGGCGAAACGCTCCCGCTTCGCGCTGGATGACGACGAGCTGGTGCCGGAATTCTGCGACCACATCCTGCATACCGCGCTGGAGACCGGGACAAGCGACATCCATATCGAGCCTTTCCGCGACATCGCCCGCGTGCGGTTCCGGATCGACGGGCGTCTCGTCGTCCGCGAGGAATATTCCGAATATCTGCTGAAGCATTTTCTGGGCGTCGTGACCCGTTTCAAGATCCTTGCCGACTGCGATATTTCGGAAAAGCGCCTGCCCCAGGACGGCGGCATCACCATCCAGTATCAGGGCGAGGACATCGACTTCCGCTTCAATGTATTGCCGGGCAAGAACGGCGAGCGCATCGTCATGCGGATCCTGAAGGGCGACCCGTCGCTGTCGCTGGACAAGATCGGCCTGTCGGAAGTGAACTACAACAACATCCTCGAGGCGATCACCGCGCCGCAGGGCATGGTGCTTGTCACCGGCCCGACGGGATCGGGGAAAACGACCACGCTCTATGGCTGTCTGCAGCATATCAATGATCCCGAACTGAACATCATGACGGCCGAAGATCCGGTCGAATATTATCTCGAGGGTGTCGGCCAGACACAGGCCAACGAGAAGATCGGCTTTACCTTCAACTCGATCCTGCGCGCCTTCCTGCGCCAGGACCCGGAAGTGATCCTCGTCGGCGAGATTCGCGATCAGGAAACGGTTGAGATCGCGGTCAAGGCCGCCCTCACCGGCCACCTGCTGCTGTCGACCCTGCATACGAACGATGCCATCGCCACCATCACCCGCCTGATGAATATGGGCGTGCCGCCCTTCATGATCGCGGCCGCCACGTCGCTGATCGTGGCACAGCGTCTCGGCCGCCCGAATTGCCCGGACTGCCGTGCCGAAGATTCACAATCAACGCCCGAATCCCTCATGCGGATCGGCTTCAGCGAGGAAGAGGCGCATTCGATCAAGCCGATGATCGGCGTCGGCTGCAACACCTGTGGCGGTTCCGGCTACAAGGGCCGCCGCGGTGTCTACGAGGTTTTGAAAATCACCCCTTCACTCGAAGAAGCGATCCTGAAAGAGGCGCTGGCGCCCGAACTGCTGGCCGCCGCCAAGGTGGACGGCTTCCAGACGATGCAGGAAATCGCGCGCGACTTTATCAAGGATGGCGTCTTCAGCGTTGCCGAGTATACTCGCATCTTGGTGCTCTAGGGTTCGGTGATGAAGAAGTTCAAGTACAAGGCAAAGCTGAAGGGCAAGAAGCAGAAGGGCGAAGTCGATGCCGAGACCATCGTCCTTGCCAAGCAGAAACTTCGCGCCGACGGCTATCGCGACGTTGTCCTGACCGAAATCAAGCAGAAGAAGAAAACCGGCCTGAACGCCGAAATCACCTGGGGTCCTTTCGGATCGATACCGTCGAAGGAAATCCTGATTTTCACCAAGAAAATCTCGACCATGATGCGCGCAGGTCTGCCGATCGTCGAGGCAATGGTGCTTGTCTCGAGCCAGACATCGAACGCAAATATGAAACGCGTGACAGGCCAGATGATCGAGAAGCTGAACAGCGGTTCGTCCCTGTCGGCCTCGTTCAAGGAACACAAGCGGCATTTTGATTCGGTCTATCTGAACATGGTCGAGGCCGGAGAGATCTCGGGCAAGCTCGACACCTTCCTCGACCGGCTGGTCGAGATGCTGGAAAAGCAGGCCGCCATCAAGTCCGGCATCAAGTCGGCTATGTTCTATCCGGTCACGCTGGTGGTGATCACGCTCAGCATCTCCTATTTCATGCTGACCAACGTCGTGCCGACATTCCAGGAAATGTACGAGGGTCTGGGCGCCGAGCTTCCCGGCCCCACCCAGGCCATTGTGGATGCCAGCAACTGGATCCAGAACGGGCGGAACGTGCTCGGCATCATCGGTACGGTTTCCGCTGTCTGGCTCACCAACAAGCTGCTCCACAAGTTCGTGCGCGGCTATCGCAAGCTGAAAAGCATCATTGCGCTTCGCCTGCCGCTTGTCGGCGATATCATCGTCAAGGCGACGGTGGCGAGGATGTCGCTGCTTATGGCCAATCTTCTGGCCGCCGGTGTATCCGTGATCGACACGCTGGAAGTCGCCAAGACTGTGTCGACCAATGTGCAGTTCCTCGATGCCACCGCGCGGATCAAGCAGAAAATCACGACGGGCGCGCCGCTCTCGACGCTGTTCGGCAACGAAAAGGTGTTCCCGATCGCATTGTCCCAGCTGATGGCCGTCGGTGAGCGCACCGGTAACATGGACGAAATGCTGAGCTCGATCGCGAAATATTACGAGGAAGAATTCACCGCCGTCGTCGATGGCCTGTCCACCATCATCGAACCTTTGATGATTGTCTTCGTCGGCCTGATGATCGGCGTCATGGTGGTCGCGCTGTATCTGCCGATCTTCTCGGCCGGTGATGCCATCCGATGATCGCCGCGGTGGCGCGAAGGCTCAGGCGCCGCCTTGCCCTGACATTGCTGGCCTTGTGCCTGCCCCTTGTCTGCCTCGCCGCCACCATCGCCGACCTTGGCGAAATCGACGGCCGCACGCGGGATGCCAGCCTCGATATCTTCACATCCATCCGTCCTTTTGCCGGCGACGAGGAACTGGCCCGCGCCATGGTGTTCGTCGATATAGACGAGGCGAGCCTTGCGCGGTTTGGCCAATGGCCCTGGCCGCGGCAATATATGGCTGTCCTGATGCAGAATATCGGCCTGTCGGAGCCGCTGGCGATCGGCGTCGATATCCTGATGTCCGAGGATGACCGCTTCAATGCCGACGCCATCGAACGGCTTGGCGGCTTCGAAGCCGGCAGCCTTGCCGGGCAGATCCCGGACGGCGATGCGCTGCTTGGGGAAATGCTGTCCTACACACCGTCCGTCGTCGCCGTGTCACTGACACCGGCGGAAAGCGCAAACGAGCCGTACCTGCCGGCA
>PBWL01000015.1 GCA_002727235.1 Acidimicrobiaceae bacterium | reverse complement strand
CGAGGCCGACTCGACGATTCCGGAGGTGATACCGAGGCGGGTCAGAAGCTCTACTACCACCTGACATTGCTTGCAGAGAACCAAACTGGTTATCGCAATCTCATTCAGCTGTCGAGCCTCGCGTTTCTTGAGGGCTACTACTACAAGCCGAGAATCGACTGGGAACTCCTCGAGCGATACTCAGATGGGCTGATTGCTACGACTGGATGCCTCGGCGGCCACGTGTTGCAGTCACTGCTACGCGGCGATGAGTCTGGAGCTCTAGAGAAAGCGGCGCGTCTTCAAGACATTTTCGGCAAAGACAATCTCTTCATCGAATTGCAAGATCACGGTCTTGCAGACCAAAAGCGCACAAACCCTCAACTCATCGATATCGGAAAACGAATTGGTGCTCCGCTGCTCGCTACAAATGATTCTCACTACACGCATCGTGAAGATCATGCGGCTCACGACGCCTTGCTTTGCGTTCAAACCGGGTCGCTTATAAGCGACACAAATCGATTCAGATTTGAAGGACACGAGCACTATTTGAAACCAGCCGCCGAAATGCGTGAACAGTTCCGGGAGGTTCCCGAGGCGTGTGACAACACGCTGTGGATCGCAGAGCGAGCTGATGTCGAGATCACCTTTGGAGAGGCATTGCTGCCGAACTTCCCGCTCCCAGAGGGTTTCGACGATGACCGCGCCTACCTCGAACACCTCACCTGGGAAGGGGCAAAGCGGCGCTGGGGAGCAAGCTTGCCAAACAACGTTGTTGAGCGGGTGTCGTACGAACTCGAAGTCATTGCATCAATGGGGTTCTCGTCGTATTTCCTCGTGACGTGGGACCTCATTCGACATGCCCGCGATTCAGGAATTCGAGTTGGCCCTGGCCGCGGATCAGCCGCCGGCTGCGCCGTTGCGTATTGCCTGTGGATCACCGATCTTGACCCGATTAAGTACGACTTGCTGTTTGAGCGATTTTTGAACCCCTCCCGTATTTCAATGCCCGACATCGACATGGACTTCGACTCGAGATACCGCGACGAAATGATCCGCTACGCGGCTGAAAAATACGGGCGAGATCATGTTGCACAGATCATCACTTTTGGGACGATCAAGGCGAGAAATGCTGTTCGCGATGCAGCGCGAGTGCTCGGTTATCCGTACGCCGTCGGAGATCGCGTGGCAAAGGCGATGCCACCTCTTGTCATGGGGCGCGACACCCCGCTGAAGTACTGCTTTGAAGAGAATGAGAAATACGCGGACGGGTACAAGGCGGCGTCTGAGCTTCGGGCTATGTACGAGTCGGACGATGACGTGAAAAGTGTTATCGATGTGGCCAAAGGTCTTGAAGGTTTGAAGCGTTCCGATGGCATTCACGCTGCGGCTGTCGTCATCACCAAAGAGCCGGTGACTGAGTACTTACCAATTCAACGCAAACCTGAGAGTGGGAAGCCCCCCGAAGACGCACCGGTGGTCACCCAGTACGAAATGCACGGGGTCGAAGAGCTCGGTTTGCTCAAGATGGACTTCCTTGGTCTTCGGAACCTTGACGTGATCACCGATACACAGGCGATGATTCAATCGACGATTGACCCGGCGTTTTCTATCGACTCTGTTCCACTTGACGATGCCGAGACCTACGAACTTCTCGCTCGCGGTGACACGATCGGCGTGTTCCAGCTTGAGTCGCCGCCGATGCGACAGCTACTTCGGCGGATGGCACCGAACTCGTTTGAAGATGTCTCTGCTGTGCTCGCGCTCTACCGGCCAGGTCCGATGAGTGAGAACATGCACAACGACTACGCCGATCGAAAAAATGGTCGCAAGCCAGTCGATTTTTTCCATGAAGATGCTCGCAAGGTTCTCGACGACACCTTCGGTCTCATGATCTATCAAGAGAGCGTGATGCGCGTTGCCCAGCAATTCGCTGGCTACTCGCTTGCCCAGGCCGACAACCTTCGGAAAGCATGCGGAAAGAAGCAGCGCGATTTGATGGTGGCCGAGCGCCAAAAATTCGAGCAAGGGTGTGAAACAACTGGCTACGGAATCGCCCTCGGCAAGCAGTTGTTCGACATTATTGAAAAGTTCGCTGACTATGCATTTAACAAGAGCCATACATTCGGCTATGGGCTGATCACCTATCAGACCGCGTATTTGAAGGCGCACTACCCGGTTGAGTACTTCTCTGCACTCCTGACAAGCGTCAAACACAACCTTGACAAAGCGGCGGTCTACTTGGCTGACTGTCGTGCGAGTGGCATCAAGGTGCTTCCGCCTGACATCAACCGGTCGCTCTCTGACTTTGCGCCGCTGCGGCGCGAAGACGTCCCTGACGATGTCGATCTCCCGGTGGGCTCCCCGGGGGCAATTCTGTTCGGAATGTCGGCGGTGAGAAATGTTGGTGAAGGTCTCGTCTCTCAGCTCGTTGAAGAGCGTGATGAGAACGGCCCGTATGCAACGTTCTATGAATTCGCCGAGCGAGTCCCCGAACCTGTCTTACATAAACGAACTCTGGAGTCGCTCATCAATGGCGGGGCTTTCGACCGTCTTGAGCACCCGCGCCTCGGTTTGGTGTCAGTTCATGAGAGCATCATCGAGTCGACATTGAGTCGTCGGCGAGAACGCGATCAGGGTGTGTTGAGTTTGTTCGGCGACTGGAACGGTGAAGATTCGGCAGAGATCGGTCGAGTTGAGCGCATTGAGATCCCCGATGTTGAATACCCGAAAGCGGAGCGTCTGAAAGCGGAGAAAGAAATGCTCGGCTTGTATGTTTCTGATCATCCTCTCTTTGGCGTTGAGTCAGCTCTTCGACGCCGAGCCGAGCACGCAATTGTCGACCTCAGCGATATGGAAGATGGATCGCATGTGAAAGTGGGCGGAATCATCACCGCCTCCGCCAAGAAGTTCACCAAAAAGGGTGACCAAATGGCTGTCTTCATCCTTGAAGATCTCGATGCCGCAGTAGAGGTCACGGTCTTTCCACGAACGCTTGCCGCACTACAACAGTCGATTGTCGACGACCGCATTGTTGCCGTGAAGGCACGACTTGACAGACGAGATGAAAGCCGTGTCGGTCTTATCGCATTGGAGATAGAGAGCCTCACCGGGCTTGAGAGTGGTGGCATACGCCCTGTTCGTTTGCGCCTTCCTGGAGGTATGCCTGATCGGTATGTTTTGGAGCGATTGAAAGCGATTATCGAAGAGCACCAGGGTGATACGCCTGTTGAGATTGAAGTGGCCAAAGGACAGGTTCTCCGGCTTGGTGAGGGCTTTCAGGTTGATCCCTCTCGTGCAGTTGGCGAATTGAGGGTCGCGTTTGGCCACGACGCAGTTGCCCTCTGATTCACTCTCCCGCCTACCGGAGTTCGCACCAGAAATGGCAGAATAGAGGCAAGAAGTTTTGCTGGAGATCATGTAATGGCACTGGAAGTACTCACCAACGACGCAAGCGCGCTGACCGATGATGACCTTGCAGAGATGATTGCGATCGATGGGGCGTTTGACTTAGCGTTCCTCGAAGGCTGCCGAGAGTCATGGGTGCTTGCCACCACCGCTCGTGATGGTGGCACCCTTCATGGATATACGTTCTCTACCCTTGAGCGCATTGGCGGAACGCCATGCGTATTGCTGGGAGTGATGAGCGTTCGTCGAAACGCAAAGCGTGACACCGTTCTGAAAGGCCTCATGAAAGAGGCGTTCCATCGTGCCCTGATGGCATTTCCAGATGAAGATGTCGTGGTTGGCGGGCGTTTCGCTCTTCCTGACGCTTTGCAAGCCCTCAAAGAGGTTGATGATGTGATCCCTGCTCCTGGTTCTCGGGCGGTAGGCGAAGAGCGTGCGTGGGGTCGACGTCTTGCGAAACGCTTCGGTGTTGAAGAGTCATACGTGGCCGAACAATTCATGTCGACGAAAAACCCCTCGGGTGGTTTTGTTGATTTTGAATCCGCCAAACCTGAGAAGATTGCCGCCGGCACACTGGGCCTTTTTAAAGGGGTTGATGCCCCATCAGGCGGAGTTCTCATCGCCTATGGCTGGACGATGGCTGAGGATCTTGCAAAGCTCGGAGCCAGATAGCCCACAGTCTGTTGACGCCCTGTCGGCACTGATTCGCTCCCGGGCAATGTGCCGGTCGTTTCTCCCTGACCCGGTCGCCCCAAGCATCATTCGCGAAATTGTTGACCTGGGAACGCGGGCACCAAGTGCAGGACGCTCCCAAGGGCTACACGTCGTTCAGCTCATGGGTGATGAACGAGAACAGATGTGGTCGAGATCTCTCCCAGGTGATCGTCGAGAAGGATTTGCGTTCCCGGGTCTCATCGAAGCGCCGGTACTGCTGCTGTTGTTCGTCGACCCCGACGCGTACGTCGAGCGTTATGCAGAGTCCGATAAGGCTCATACCGGCCTTGGGAATGGCAGAGGGGAGTGGCGGACACCATTTTGGTTCGTCGACGCAGGTATGGCGGCGATGTCCATGCTTCTCGCTGCGGAGGCGTACGAGCTGGGAGCGTTGTTCTTCGCAGTGCCGCAACCCGAAGATGAGATTCGGTCAGCGCTCGGAGTCCCCGAGTCGCAGGCAACCGTTGGCGTGCTTGCCCTCGGATATCGAAATGAAGACGATCGTCAGTCTCGCGGGGTAGGGCGAAGTGCAACTCGTCCTCGTCGAGGCGCAGACGATGTCATTCACCGAGGGCAGTGGAAGCAGCGCCCACGGTGAGTTCGGTCACGGTGCCTATGTGACCGTTAAGGAAATGATCGGCTCCGGCAACAATCGACATGCCGGCCTCTTTCACGATGGGGTCATCTGAAATCGTCGCTGGGGGAGAGAATTGATCGTGTTCAGCAATGATCAATGTCGTGGGCGTTGTAGGAATGCCGAGACTCACTGTTGATAGTGGTGGTGCGATCATGATGAGATGTTGCGCCCTGACAACAGATGCGATTCGAGCCGCAACAATCGAACCAAACGAGTAGCCGACGATCACCAAGGGTAAGTCGCAGTGACGTCTCTGTAATTCATGGCAGCATGCGATCGCATCTGGCATCTCCTCGATGGTGTTTCCGCTTGCGTGGCGGAAATCACTGCGAGCAGTAGTGACGCGATTGCGGTGAAGAGCATGGGCGATGGAGAGAAGTAGAGGGTGGTCGCGCCGGCCGCCGAAGAGAGGGTGGGGGTGCAGCAGGGCGGCAACCGCTCGCGTCGATGCTGGAGTTTCAATATCGGCGCTAATGGTGATGCCATCGTCTGTAGTGAGTTCGACGGTTTCGAGAGTTGCAGGGTTTGCAGGTGTGAAGTCATCGAATGGCGAGTCAGAACTCATAGCAGCACGGTACCCTTCGAAGCGTGGTGTCCGAAAACGACAAACTTCCGATCAAAATGCTGAGCGACAGGCTGCTTGTTCGCATTGGCAAAGATGAAGGTGAGCGGAAGAGTTCAGGGGGCATCCTCATTCCAGCCACTGCGCAGATGGCGAAGCGTCTCGTATGGGCTGAAGTTATTGCGCTCGGACAAAACGTCCGTTCTGCTGAAGTTGGCGATCGTGTTCTGTTTAGTCCCGAAGACCGCTACGAGGTTGAGGTGCAGGGAGAAGATCTCGTCATGTTGCGCGAGCGAGATATTCATGCGGTGGCGGCTGAACGCATTGAGGCATCGACCGGCCTCTATTTGTAGCGGTAGCGGTGTTCTGGGTGAGCGCCGGATCGTCGGCGTAGGATCACCATATGGACTCAACACAGTCAGAGTGGAAGCCGGTTCATCTCGTCGATGAGGTGAGGAACCAGATCACCTACAACGCTGACGGTCTCGTGCCCGCCATTGCACAAGAGGTGGAAACTGGCGAAATTTTGATGATGGCGTGGATGAACGCTGAATCACTCGATCGCACGCTGGCTGAAGGACGCATGGTGTATTGGTCTCGGAGTCGTCAAGAATTGTGGCGCAAGGGCGATACCAGTGGCGATCACCAATCGGTTCGTGAGGCGTACTACGACTGTGATGGCGACACATTGCTCTTCAAGGTGGTGCAGCACGGNGGCGGCGCGTGTCACACCGGTGAACGGACATGTTTTTACCGGTCTCTTGGCGAGGCCGGATGAACATTCGTCCTCACGCCGACGAGTTTCTTGCCTATGCCGCTGACCACAGTGTTGTTCCGGTGTGGACGGAGGTTCTTGGCGATCTCGAGACTCCGGTCTCTGCGTTTCTGAAACTCGTAGACGATGGGCCCGGTTTCTTACTCGAATCGGTCGAGAACGGTGAGCGTTGGAGCAGGTTCTCTTTCATCGGCCGCGATCCGGTTGCCACACTGGTCCTTCGAGGTGAGACGCTCGACATTGAAGGAACCCTCGGCGCAATGGTGCCGACCGATGAGGGGATCCTCGGGGCGTTAGAGGCTCTTCTCGACTCGCATTCGAGTCCCGATATTGCAGACCTTCCTCCGCTGCATGGCGGCATCGTTGGCTATCTCGGGTATGACGTCATCCGCGAGGTGGAGCACCTTCCTGATGCTCCTCCCAACGATCACGGCATGCCTGACGCAGTGATGAGCATTATCGGCTCGCTTGCGGCGTTCGACCATTGGCGCCAACGGATCTACCTCATCGAGTCAGTTGTGACTCGCGATGAGGCGGGTCATCCGCTGAGCGAAGCCGAGTTGTTGGCCGCTCGAGACGCAGCGATTGATGCGGTGAAAACATCAGCGCAGCGCTTGGCGGCCCCATCAGAGGCAACAGTTGTTGAGCCTCCTGTGCCAGGTGAGCGGCACGAAGACGTTCCATCATCGATGGGCGGCGGGCGATATCTCGATGCTGTCGTGACCGCGAAAGAGCACATCCTTGCGGGTGACATCTTCCAAGTCGTACTTGCGCAGCGGTACGACATCGAGTTGAAGGCAGACCCGTTTGACGTCTACCGGGTGTTACGGCAGGTGAATCCGAGCCCGTACATGTACTTCATTCGACACGATGAGGCAACGCTCGTTGGTTCGTCTCCCGAACCAATGGTGCAGTTGCGGGGTGATCACATTGTGAGCCGTCCAATTGCCGGTACTCGTAAGCGCGGTCTTGACGAAGAACACGACCGTCGCCTCGCCGCAGANTTACTCGAACATCCAAAAGAGCGTGCCGAGCATGTGATGCTCGTCGATTTGGCCCGAAATGATGTTGGGCGCGTTGCCAAATTTGGTTCAGTGCATCCTGAAGAGTTCATGACACTTGAGCGCTATAGCCATGTGATGCATCTCACCTCTCAGGTCACTGGCACGATTCGTCCTGGGCTGGGCCCGATCGACGTGCTCAAAGCAACGTTGCCCGCAGGCACAGTGAGTGGTGCCCCGAAGGTGCGGGCGATGGAGATAATTGATGAGTTGGAACCAGTGCGGCGAGGCCCTTACGCCGGTGTTGTCGGGTATCTCGACTGGTCGGGCAACCTCGATACTGCAATCTGCATTCGCACGATGTTTGTTCGTGCAGATGGGGTGACAGCTTCACTGCAAGCAGGTGCCGGTATCGTCGCCGACTCGGACCCCGAGGATGAAGATTTGGAGTGTCGCAATAAAGCAGCGGCGCTTCTCGCAGCTATTCCAGCGGCGCGACGAATGACAGCGACCCGAAGGTCGCAGGAGAGTTGAAATGAACGATTCGATCGAGTGGGAACAGGCGGTGTGGGCAGTTGCCCCTCGTGATGTGATCTCAGCCGTGGGGGTCGACACTGAGCGATACCTGCATTCTCAGTTATCTCAGCAGATCGAAGGGTTGAGCGATGGAGATCGTGTGCTGTCGTTGCTTCTCGAACCAACAGGCAAGGTCATAGCGCTTGTCGGCGTACTGCGCCGCAGCACCAATGAGTTTGTCATCGATTGTGATCCGGGAGACGGTGAGCACGTGCTTGCCCGGCTGCAGCGATTTCTGTTGCGAGTCGACGTTGCGCTCACGCTCGCTCCTGCTGACGCCGCTACTCCCGACGATGTCGAGCACTCACGAGTTGCTCAAGGTTGGCCCCGAGGTGGACACGAGATCATCGCCGGAGAGACGATTCCCGCAGAGCTTCCGATGTTGGCAGAGCTCGTGTCATTCACGAAGGGTTGTTATCCCGGTCAAGAACTCGTCGAGCGTATGGATGCCAGGCAATCGTCTTCACCATTTGAGATCATTCGGATGGCCGGCGACCTCTACGTCGGTGAAGAGGTCATCGTCGATGACGTTGCAGTGGGGGTTGTGACCTCATCAGATGGCGGCGCAATGCTGGTTCGAGCCCGTCGTCGCCGAGATTCCTGACGCCTCGTCTGCCGGGGCTTCTGTTCGTTCTTGGGGTGGCGGGCGTAGACTTTCCGCCCGTGACCTACGTCTATGCATTCGACCACAAGCACCGCAAACCACCGATGACCTACAAGGACCTTCTTGGCGGCAAGGGGGCAAACCTCGCCGAAATGACGACGGTGCTGAACCTGCCCGTCCCTCCNGGGTTCACGGTGTCNACNGACGCCTGCCGTGACTACATGCANGGTGGCTGGCCNTCGAGTCTCGANGCTGAGGTGACCCGACATGTTGCCAANCTCGAAAAGATGATGGGTCGCAAACTGGGCGACGCTAACGATCCTCTGCTCGTGAGTGTGCGCTCGGGCGCAAAGTTTTCCATGCCGGGAATGATGGACACGGTTCTTAACCTTGGTCTTAATGACGCAAGTGTGATCGGTTTGGCGAATGTCACCGGTGACGAACGCTTTGCCTATGACTCATACCGACGTTTCATCGCCATGTACGCACGCATCGTGCTCGACGTTGATGGCGACCTCTTTGAACATCCACTTGAAGCGGCGAAAGCGAAAGCTGGCACCGACAACGATGCGGATCTTGATGCAAAGGCGCTCCAACAACTCGTCAAGACATTTCTCGCAGCGGTTCGTAAGGCCACCGGCTCTCCGTTCCCGCAAGACCCTCGGGCACAGCTTGACGGTGCAATCGAAGCAGTCTTCAAATCGTGGAATGGTGCGCGGGCGATCGCCTATCGAGTTCGTGAAAAGATCAGCCACGAACTCGGTACTGCTGTCAACGTTCAGGCCATGGTGTTCGGTAACCGTGATGACAATTCAGGTACCGGAGTCGGCTTCACTCGCAACGCTGCTACCGGAGAAAACCGGCCCTACGGCGACTTCTTGGTGAATGCCCAAGGCGAAGATGTCGTCGCCGGTATTCGGAATACGCTGACTCTTGATCACATGAGGAAGATCTTCCCGTCAATTCACTCCGAGTTGCTCAAGATTTTCGTTCGACTCGAAGAGCACTACACCGATATGTGCGACACTGAGTTCACTATTGAGCAGGGACGTCTGTGGATGTTGCAGACACGAGTCGGCAAACGGACTGGCGCAGCGGCGTTGAAGATGGCGGTCGATATGACGAAAGGCACCGTAGGTACCCGAGGCCGTAAGTGGAAGATCTCCCGTGAAGAGGCCGTGATGCGAGTGACAGCTGAGCATCTCGATTCGGTGCTTCACCCGCAGTTCAAAAAGAAGGGAGCTTCGATCGCAAAGGGTCTTGGTGCATCTCCCGGTGCNGCTGTCGGTCGNGCGTATTTCACTGCTGATGATGCTGAGACTGCAGCAAAGAAGGGTGAAAAGGTCGTCTTGGTTCGAAATGAGACGAGCCCTGAAGACGTGCACGGCATGATGGTCGCCCAAGGCATCCTCACCGCTCGCGGCGGACTTGTTAGCCACGCGGCCGTGGTGGCCCGTGGTTGGGGAACGCCGGCAGTCGTTGGTGCTGACGCCGTCAAAATCTCTGGGAAGTCATTCTCTGTCGGATCGACAACAATTTCGCAGGGTGACGTCATTTCGATCGATGGCACATCGGGCGAGGTCATGGTTGGCGCGCTTGAACTTGCTGCTGCGAAGCCGCCAGCCGAGTACGAGACAGTGCTGAAGTGGGCCGACACCATCCGTAAAGGGAAGATGGCTGTCCGCGCAAATGCTGACACTGGCGCTGACGCGAAGGTCGCACGTGGCAACGGTGCTGAAGGCATCGGACTGTGCCGTACCGAGCACATGTTTCTTGCTCCAGATCGCTTGCCGATCGTTCGTGCAATGATCCTTGCGAATACGCCAAAGAAAGAGGCGGCTGCCCTCGAGCAACTGCGTATCGCCCAGCAGGCCGACTTCGAAGACATCTTGAAAGCAATGGATGGGCTCCCAGTAACGATTCGCCTTCTCGATCCTCCCCTTCATGAATTCTTGCCGTCGGTTGAAGAACTTAGAGTGAAAGAAGCAAAGAAAGGTCTTTCAAAGCGCGAGCGCGAGTTGCTCGACGCCGCCGAGAGTTGGGCCGAGCACAACCCGATGATCGGAACCCGTGGTGTTCGGCTGGGAGTGATCAAACCCGGTCTGTATGCAATGCAGGTCCGTGCCCTCCTCGACGCAGCCAAGAAGCTTCGTGCCAAGGGCGGAAACCCAGTCGTCGAGGTCATGATCCCGCTGACGGTGACTCGTGAAGAGCTCGGGCTTGCCCGCTCGTGGGTACAAGCGGAGATCGACGCCGCCCTCAAGGGAATGAGAGGTAAGCCGAAGATCACGATTGGCACCATGATTGAAACTCCTCGTGCCGCAGTGCGGGCAGATGAAATTGCTGAGGAAGCTGATTTCTTCTCATTCGGTACCAACGACCTAACACAGCTCGCATTCGGTTTCAGCCGAGACGATGTCGAGAGCCGAATGATGCCGGCTTACCTCGAGCAGGGACTGTTGAAGCGCAATCCATTTGACACCATCGACCAAAGCGGTGTGGGTGATCTCGTGAAGATGGGTTCCGAGCGTGGACGCTCGGTCAAACCTGCGCTCAAACTCGGTGTGTGTGGTGAGCACGGTGGCGATCCGGAGTCGATTGAACTCTTCTCACGGGTCGGGCTCGACTACGTGAGCTGCTCGCCATTCCGTGTGCCGATCGCTCGTCTTGCTGCTGCGCAAGCGATCATCGGTGCGAGCGACAGCCAAAAGTGAGCTAGGTGCAAGAGCCGTCTGCGGGGGTGATGCCTCACTGCGGCATCTCGGTGTGCGCCGAGAACTAGATTCCTCAGTGTGGCTATATCCGACGACGACATTGACCGCGTTCGCGCAACGGTCTCGATCGTCGATGTTGTCGGCCAGCGCGTGCAGCTGCGGCGAACGGGTCGGAATTGGGTCGGCCTCTGCCCGTTCCACGGCGAGAAGACCCCTTCGTTCAACGTTCGTGAAGAGACCGGCCGTTATAAGTGCTTCGGGTGCGACGCATCAGGAGACATATTCACATTTGTGCAACAAACCGAGCACGTCGATTTCATCGGATCAGTCGAATTTCTGGCCGCAAAAGCCGGCATTCAGCTCAATTACACGTCCACTGGACAGTCGAAAGATCGGGCTCGTCGCAAACGCTTAATTGAGGGCATGGAGACCGCTGTCGAGTGGTACCACCAACGATTACTAACCGCTCCCGATGCTCGGCCCGCGCGAGATTACCTTCGCTCTCGAGGTATCGACGGTGAAATTGCTCGCCAGTTTCGCATCGGCTGGGCACCCGATGAATGGGACGCACTGGCGTCTCAGGCAGGTGTCGAAGAGAAAGTTCTCGACGATGTCGGTCTTGCATTTAGGAACCGACGCAACCGTATGCAAGACGCGCTGCGTGGACGCGTTGTGTTTCCGATCATGAACGACAGTGGCGACCCGGTGGCGGTTGGGGGACGTATTTTGCCGGGTTCAACTGACCCTGCGAAATACAAGAACTCACCCGAGACACCGATCTATACGAAGTCTCGGGTGTTATATGGCCTCAACTGGGCGAAAGGTGAAATCGTTCGTCAGAACCTCGCCGTGGTTTGCGAGGGGTATACCGACGTGATCGGATTTCATCGCTGCGGGGTACCAACTGCGGTTGCGACTTGCGGGACGGCGTTCACCGAAGAGCACGTGAAGTTGTTGAAGCGCTACACCTCGCGTGTCGTGCTCGCATTCGATGCCGACGCAGCAGGTCAAGGGGCGGCCGAACGTTTTTACGAGTGGGAGCGAAAATACGACATCGAGGTTTCCGTAGCGAAGCTTTTAGGTGGTAAAGACCCTGGTGATCTCGCTCAGTCAGATCCTGAGTCGCTTCCGTTAGCGATCGAGCAGGCGTCTCCCTTTCTTGCCTTCCGAATCGACAGGGTGCTCGCAACGATGCCGTCAGATACTCCCGAACATCGAACTAGAGCAGCTGAAAGCGCAATGGCGGTGGTGAATGAGCATCCCAACGTCAATGTTCGCAAGTTGTACGCGGGTGAAGTCGCGACTCGTCTTGACTTGCCGGTACATGACTTGGTGCTTGTCGCCGAGCAGGGAGGTCGTGCGCCTGCGCTCATAGTGCCGGCGTCCCGTCTACGAAATGCTCCTCGCGATAACGCAGAGTTCGCCGTGCTTGCAGTGCTCGTTCAAGATTGGGACGCAGTGGCGCCGTGGCTGGCGGGGCCACTGTTTTCCGATACAGCGAATCGGCAGGCTTTTGAAGCCTTGGTCGAGTCAGACGGTGACCTTGAGATCGTGCTTGAACGCCTTGATGGTCAGGCGCGAGATGTTGTCGAGCGGGCCGCAATTGTTGATGTCGAGGTTGATGCCCCGATGGAGGCTCGTGTTCTCATTGCGGCAGCAGTGCGACGTGAGTTGAGGCGTGTCATTCCAGGTGCCGATTCCGAGAGGATCGCAAGTGATGCGCAGGCTCGTCGACTTGTCGAGGACTTGCAAGATCCACACCGAGCCGAAGATGCGGCCGAGTGGTTATTGGGTTGGCTTATCGAACGCGAGGAGGTTTCCGATGGAGCCTCGTGAAGATGAATCTCCAGCCGTTCTTGCGTTACCCGGAGTGGTTGACCACGACTGGCAGGCGTTAGTTGCCCGGGGACGAACTCAAGGGTTTGTTCATGCTGAAGATGTTGCGCATGTCGTTCGAGATGTCGAACTCACTACTGATGTGCTCATTTCGGTGAGTGACGCACTCGCCAAACTGGGAATCGAAATTGATGATGCCGTCGAGGTTGATGCAGACCACGATGCAACCCCGGCATCGGGACGTCGGCGTCGCCGGCAGATGGATGACACGGCGGGCATTCCTAGGGTCAATAGGGGGCGCCGCACGACTAGTGGCGATGTCACTGCGGGCGACGGAATGCGGATGTATTTGCAAGAGATCGGCCGCGTTGACCTGTTGAATGCCGACGAAGAGCGCCACTTGGCGCGCCTAGTAGCCGAAGGCATTGAGGCTGCAGCCACTATCGATGCCGGCGCTGTTGACGATACGGAGCGACGCCAGTTGCTGCGGCAAGTGTCACGAGGGCAGCGTGCCCGTCATGCACTGACTCAAGCAAACCTCCGTTTGGTGGTCTCAATCGCAAAGCGATACACCAACAGGGGAGTTCAACTTCTTGACCTCATTCAAGAGGGAAATCTCGGTTTGATGAAAGCAGTCGAGAAGTTCGATTACGCAAAGGGCTTCAAATTCTCGACGTATGCGACATGGTGGATACGCCAAGCGGTCACACGGTCGATCGCCGATCAATCTCGAACTATCCGCATACCGGTGCACATGGTCGAGCACCTCAACCGTTTGCTGAGAGGACGTCGAGAGTTCCTTCAGGAGTTCCGGCGTGAACCAACGGTACCGGAGCTTGCTGAAAGCTTGCACATGCCAGAAGATCGGGTCTCCGAATTGTTGCGCTGGTCGCAAGAGCCCCTTTCGCTTGATTCGCCAGTGGGTGATGGAGATGACGCCGAACTTGGTGACTTCGTTGCCGACGATGTGGCTGGTCCCGCTTCTCAAGTTGAGGTGCTTGACCTTGAGTCAAAGATCGTTGAACTTCTTGACAGCCTCGGTGAACGTGAGCGGGAGATTGTGCAGATGCGCTTCGGTCTCGGGCTCGATCGACCTCGCACGCTTGAAGAGGTCGGTGCCGAACTGGGTGTTACCCGTGAGCGCATCCGACAGATTGAGGCGAAGACTCTTGCGAGGTTGCGCTCACCGCTGATGGCCGAACGTCTTCGCGAGTTTTTGCAGTAGTTGAGATTCGCAGGACAAATCGCCGCACCAGAGCCGACCCTTGGTGACAGCGAGGTGAGAGAGCGATAAGATTCGAGACGGTAATTCCGGGATAGCTCAGTTGGCAGAGCAGCTGACTGTTAATCAGCGGGTCGCAGGTTCGAGCCCTGCTCCCGGAGCCACGGGCGGGGTCCTTCGGGGCCCCGTCCGTCATTAGGGGCGGTAGCTCAGTGGTTAGAGCATGGGACTCATAATCCCTTGGTCGTGGGTTCGATCCCCACTCGCCCTACAGCGCAGGAAGTCTGGACAATGATCGCTGAGTGACGCGCCGCAGCCGATCACTGCGTGACGATGTGACAATTGCCACCAATGATTTCTTTTTGGAGGGTCGTCTTGTCTATGATTTTCCGGAACGCCTTTGGTCGTCCGTGACCAAAGGCCTTACTAGGGGGAGTACAGATTTCATGTCGCAGTTGTCTGTTCGTGACATCACGGTGAAGTTCGGGGGAATTACCGCTCTCGACTCTGCATCGTTCGATGTCGAGAAAGGCCAGATCTGTGGTTTGATCGGTCCCAATGGGGCCGGTAAGACGACGTTGTTCAACGTCGTGAGCCGCATTTATGACCCGACCGAAGGTTCGGTCGAATTTGAGGGTCAAGATCTTTTGGCTCTGCAAGCGCACGAGATTTGTGAGGTAGGTGCATATCGAACCTTCCAGAACTTGGCATTGTGGAAAGGCCTTACCGTCCTCGAAAACGTGATGGTTGGTGCGCACACCACAACGTCTGCCGGCTATTGGCGGTCGATGTTCAAGATCAACACCAAGAAGGAAGAGTCCGACCTTCGCGAAAAGGCCTACNCNGTGCTCGCCGAACTCAACCTTGAAGATGTTGCGTTCCACCCTGCTGATGGTCTTCCGTTCGGTACGTTGAAGCGCATTGAAATTGCCCGAGCATTGATCGGCTCGCCGAAACTGTTGATGCTTGATGAGCCAGCATCGGGTCTCACCCACGCTGAAGTTCAAGAGCTCGGAAATGTGATTCGCGAAATCCGTGACCGCTACCAGCTCACAGTGCTCCTCGTTGAGCACCACATGAAGATGGTGATGGCGCTGACAGAGAAGATCGTCGTACTTAACCTTGGTCGGAAGATCGCCGAAGGCACACCAGAAGAGGTTCGTGAGAACCCCGCAGTTGTCGAGGCCTACTTGGGGAGCAGCAAATAATGAGTAACCAAGTTCTTTCCTGTGAAAACGTGACAGCGTCCTACGGAGCAATCCAGGCGTTGCACGGTGTCAACCTCGAAGTGAACGAGGGCGAGATCGTGGTGGTGCTGGGTGCCAATGGTGCCGGAAAGACCACGACTCTCCGAGCGATCTGCAACATGGTTGCAACCGAGGGTACGGTCATGCTGAATGGCAGTGATATCTCAAAAGCAGACACCGCTGACATTGTGAACGCCGGTGTAGCCCATGTCCCGCAGGGACGTGGAACATTTGCTGCGCTCACTGTGCTTGAAAATCTTGAGGTCGGCGCTTATACCCGCACCGACGATGAGGTTCAGTCAGACATCGAAATGTGGTTTGAGAAATATCCGGTGCTTGGTGAGCGTCGAACACAAGCCGCTGGCTCGTTGTCTGGTGGTGAACAGCAAATGCTTGCTGTGGCTCGGGCCGCAATGAGCCGACCGACAATGATGTTGCTAGACGAGCCATCACTTGGTCTTGCGCCGCTCATCATTGAAGATCTCTTCCAGACTTTCGCCCAACTCAATAAAGAGCAAGGCACATCGATGCTGCTCGTGGAGCAGAACGCAAACCTGGCGCTCGAGATTGCCGATCGCGGTTATCTGCTTGAGACCGGAGAAATTACAGGCTCGGGTTCCGCTGAGGAACTTCGTAATGACCCAGCGGTTCAGGCCGCGTATCTCGGAGCGTAAGGGGGACCGTAGATGCAACTATTACTTCAACGTATCTTTGACGGGGTGAGTGACGGGGCGGTGTACGCCTCGATCGCCGTCGCCCTTGTCCTTATTTTCAAAGCCACAACTTTGATCAACTTTGCTCAAGGCGAAATGGCAATGTTTGGTGCGTTCTTTGCCTACATCTTTGCGGTTCAAAGCGGCATTCTTGACTTCCTCGGAAATCAATATTTGATTATCTGGGTGGCTGCCATCATTGCGATGGTGCTCTCGGCCGGAGTTGGGATCACGATCGAGCGAACGCTCACGCGACCGTTCGACCCAGAAGATCACCTGCCGGTCGTGTTGATCACGCTTGGACTATTCCTTGGAATCAACGCAATTGCAGGAATCATCTGGAACTATCAGGCTCGAGTAATGCCAGCAATGTTCCCGAACGGCTCAGACGACAAGGTCGTGATTTTTGGCGCCCGCTTGTTCTACGACACCATTGGCACAATCGTCACCCTCGGTGTAGTTCTCTACATCTTGTTCCTCATCTTGAACAAGACCAAGATGGGTCTCGCATTCCGCGCAGTGTCTGCAAACGTTGAGTCAGCTCGACTCGTCGGAGTCCGCACTGGTCGGGTTTTGAGTTTCGGCTGGGCACTCGCTTCGGCGTTCGGCGCCCTTGGCGCCGTCATCGTTGCACCACGTATCACGTTGCAGCCAAGCATGATGGCCGCAATCGTCATTTACGCCTTTGCAGCTGCAGCCGTTGGTGGTCTTGACTCGGTTGGAGGAGCAGCTATTGGTGGAATGATTGTCGGTCTCACGAAATCGCTCGGCAACGGCTACCTCGGCTCCTGGCATTTTGGCCTTGAACATCCGCCTCTTGAGTTCCTCCCAGCAACACCGTTACTGATTCCAGTACTCATCTTGTTGGCAGTGCTGTGGTTTAAACCCAGNGGCCTGTTTGGCACGAAGCGAATTGAAAGGGTCTGATTTATCATGTTTCCAATTGTTGTAGAACGCGGTAGTTCAAAGCACCGCACGCACATGATGATCCTCATGGCGATTGTCCTGGTAATCCTGATCGCAGTCGCATTTATCCTCCCGGAATATCAGGTGGGACGCGTAAACCGGATGTGGGCGATGGCGATTGCCATTATGGGCCTGAACCTTGTTCTTGGTTACGGAGGGCTTTTCGCACTCGGGCATAGTGCCTTCATTGGTCTGGGTGCTTTCGTAACAGCTTGGCTCGTGCAGGACTTGCGGTTTGATTATTGGATGGTGATTCCGTTCTCAATGGCGGCGTCGTTCGCCTTTGGCTCGCTACTTGCACTACCGGCGCTACGCATTAAAGGTTTGTACCTNGTGGTGATCACAATTGCGGTAGCCGTGGTGTTCCCGTCCCTAGCAAAGATTGAAACCTTCGGGATTGCCGAGAAAACCGGCGGCGCCAACGGCCGCATCATCGACGAGAAGGTGATTCCGACGGGCCTCGGAAAGGCGCTCGGGTTCTCCGAGACCGAGCCCGCTCGTTATCGGTACTTCCTAATTGTGGCCATGGTTCTTGTGGTGACGTTCGCAGTGAGAAACCTTCTCAACAGCCGAGCGGGGCGAGCAATTATCGCTATTCGTGACAACGAGACGGGTGCTGCGGTGAGCGGAGTTAACCTTGTCCGTCAAAAGGTCTTTACCTTTGGAACCTCGGCAGCAATGTGTGGGCTTTCGGGCACGATTCTCGCACTCGATAAAGGATTCGTCGCCGAGCAGGACTTCTTATTCCCACTCGCAGTCGAAATGTTGGTGGGACTCGTCATCGGAGGTGTTGCAACTCTTGGTGGTGCCTTCATCGGTGCGTTCGTTATCGTGTTCGTGAAGGAATTCTCCAAGAATGTAAATATCGACTTCGGACTTTTTGTTCTCGATGGCAAAGGTCCGTTCTCGGCATTAATTTTCGGCGTAATCCTCGTGATTGTGACCTTCTTTTTGCCTCGAGGCATCGTTGGATCATTGAAACCAACTTTTATGCAGAGGGTGTACCGAATTGATCCAAAAGCACCATCACTACCCGAAAATCTGACACGCCTGTCGTGACAGAGTCTTTATTTACAATTCCGATAACGTCACATTTCAATAACAAAGTCGCTGAGTCGTCCCGGCTCATCGAAACAACAAAAAGGGGAGATACATGAGAAGGATGAAGAAGAACTTCGCCGCACTCGCAGTGGTCGCAATGGTGGCCGCAGCATGTGGTGGAGACGACGCTTCCGATACTTCATCAGCAAGTGAACCAGCAGCTGAAGAAGCTGATGCACCTGCTGAAGAAGCTGCTGAAGAGCCAGCCGAAGATACCGGCGGCGCAGCAAGCGAAGAAGAAACAGCAGATGCTCTCGCAGAGGCATCAGAAGAAGACGCAGATGAAGCAGCAGCTGAACTGCCGACTACGCTCGAGGGCTGGCAAGAACTTTGGGCCTCAGAGCGTGCAGCAGTTGTAGCAGCAGCAGAAGCCGAGGGTTGGGGCCTTGGCGATGACGGTATTCTCGTCGGACCTGCAGGTTTCACAATTGATACCAACGAGTGCCCAGAAGGTTGGAACAACGACGAAGGCCTCGATGACGGTGTGATCACCATCGGTGTCACAACCGCTAACTCCGGTTCACTCGCCGTCTATGGCAACATCTACACCGGACTCGGTGCGTACTTCGACATGATCAACGATCAGGGTGGTATCGGTGGATACACCTTCGAAGTCATTGTGAAGGACGATGAGTACGTTGCTACCAAGACCATTGAAGCTTGGAGCGAGTTCTTCCAGAGCACGAAGCCACTCGTTGGTCACACGCTCGGTTCTCCTAACACCTTCTCAGTGCAGCCAGAGTTCAATGCTCAGTGCGTTCCACAGGTGATGGTCGCAACTGGCCACCAGGCATGGGGCGACCCGGTCAACCATCCATGGACCACCGGCTACCAGCTCAGCTACGCCTCCGAGGCTCTTCTCTGGGGAGCATGGATTGAAGCCAACACCGAGCCAGGTGTTGTCGTAGCAGGTCTCGTCATGGACAACGACTTCGGTCTTGCCTATGAGCAGGCGTTCAAGGACTTTGCTGATAACAGTGACCACATCGATTCATTTGAGATCGTCCGTCACGACCCAGCATCAGCCACGCTGACCAACGAAGTCACCACGCTCGCCGCAACCAACCCGGACGTCTTCATCTCGATGACCGCCGGTAACCCTTGCGTGTTGGCAATCCAAGAAGCAGGCCGTTCCGGCATCATNGAGAACGCGCAAGCAGTCTTCACGCCATCGGTGTGCAAGTCAATTGCGGCTTACATGGACCCAGCAGGTGAGGATGCCGATGGCTGGTACATCGTCGGTGGTGGCATCAAGGACACAACTGATGCTGGCTACGCAGATGACCTCTGGATCTCATACGCCAACCAGAAGTTGGATGAGTACGGCGGCGACTCGTCGATTTCACTGCAAGGTGAAGGCTTCGCTAACCGCGGAATTGTGTGGGAGCAAGTCCTCCGTATTGCAGCCGATCTTGAGGGCGGTATCAACCGCACCAACATCATGCTTGCCCAGCGTGGACTCCTGAACTTCACNCACCCGGCTCTGCTTGATGGCATCAAGATGAACCTGAACGGAAATGAGGATGCATACTTCGTTGAAGGCTCCGACATTTCACAGTACGACCTCGCTAATCGGACTTGGGTCCAGCAGGGCGGGACGATCGACCTTAGCGGTCTTTCACCGAACTGTGCTTGGGTTCCAGGCGAAGGTTGCTGAGTAATTACTCTNANTAAGTAATCACTTCAAGTGGTGCCGGTGGGTGAAAACCCACCGGCACTACTTTTGTATCGGCGAGGAACTCGTGACACTTCTCATTCAGCGGTTATTGGACGGGCTCTTTAACGGCTCGATTTACGCGGCTCTCGCTGTTGCTATTGCAATAAGCCATCGCGCGACCGGGCGGGTCAACCTTGCACAGGGCGAGATTGGACTCTTCGGTGGCTATCTTGCACTCGCTATGGCCTCACCAGCTGCATCATTCGTGGCCGGTGCAGCGNTGTTTTCGAATTTGCCGGGGCATCCGTTCCATTTATGGATCTCGACGCTTTTGGCAGTGATTGTTGCGGCGGTGCTTGCTGTTGCGTTGCAGCGGGCGCTCATGCGCGATTTTGATGAATCAACCCCACAGCGTGCCCTCAATCGCTCTATTGCACTTCTTATTTGTGTGAGCGCGGTCATCTCTAGTCAGTGGGGCACGCGCGGGCGTATTTTTGGTGAACTGTTCCCATCAGGATCTAACGATTTTGTAAGCGTCTTCGGCGCTCGACTCCGATACACAACAATTGGTGCTTGGGTGGTCGTNATTATCGCTTGCGGCCTCGTGACATTGTTTTTGTCGAAGACCAAAGCAGGTCTTTCGTTTCGAGCACTCACCGACAACCGAGCAAGCTCGGTACTTGTTGGAATTCAACCGAAGAAGCTCATGGCGATCGGTTGGGGGATTTCCGGAGCACTCGCCGCTCTCGCTGCCAGCCTGGCTGCATCGATGTCTCTTCTTGATTCGTCCCTCATGTTCCGTACGTTGATCTATTCCCTTGCGGCCGTCACCCTTGGAGGCTTTGATTCGCTCCGAGGAGCCGTNATTGGAGGAATCATCGTTGCGCAAGCCCAAACGCTCATTCCCGGCTATCTCGGCCTACCTACCGAGATGTCAATCGTCGCCGCACTAATTGTGTTGATCACTGTTCTGGTGTTTCGCCCGTGGGGTCTTTTTGGGCAGCGCCCTGTGGAGCGGGTATGAGCAGGAAAGGAGCAAGCTTTCTACTTGGCGCGCTCGTTGTAGCGGCGATACTCGTATTGCCTTTGTTGCTCACACAGAACGAACTCCGAAACTTTGCGCGCTTCCTCGTTCTCGTACTTGCAGTGCTCGGAGTAAACGTGGCGCTTGGCGCAGGAGGAATTGTCAGTCTTGGCCAATCTGTCTTTGTTGGCGTAGGGGCGTTCGCTCTCGTTTCATTTAGCGACGATTTCGGGCTACCAATTCTCGTGGCATTGCCGTTGGCGGCGTTGTTTACTGGTGGTGTCGGTGTCGTACTCGGTTTTCCATCGCTTCGCGTGCGAGACTCGCAGTTTGCCCTTGTGTCATTCGGCTATGCGATAGCGTTCCCACCCTTCGCGAGATGGTGCCGTTCGATTACTGGGGGCCCAAGTGGAAGAAACCTCGAAAGAGAACTTCTTCCACCGTCGTGGCTACCGATTGAAGATCTCGTGTACCGGTACTTCGTCACGATGTTCGTCATCGTGCTCTGCATGGTGGTTGCAGCGAATTTCTTGCAGAGCCGGTGGGGAAGAGCAACAAAGGCGCAACGAGACAATTCGCTCGCTGCAGCAACCTTTGGAGTTCCGATTGCTAGAACACGGTCAGCAGCGCTCGGTCTCTCGGCAGCGCTGTCCGGTGTGTCTGGTGCCCTCGGTGTCATCTTGTTTCCCTTCGTGCAAGCCAACGATTTTGACGTCTTCATGGCGCTTCGGCTCTACGCCGCAGCAGTCATAGGCGGACTGTCATCGGCAGTCGGTGCCCTGTGGGGCGTCTTGAGTCTGTGGTTGTTCCCGCTCATCGGCGAGACCATCGGTATCGGGGGAGGAGCAAACTTCATTTTCGGCCTCAGCGTGCTCATCCTCTCGTACTCCCAAATCGACGGAGTTGTGGGCGCNTTCAGAGCACTTGAAGCTGCAATCATTCGGCGCAGGGAGCGCAGCGTCGCACGAAGTGCATCAGAGTGATGCGTGCCCTGTCAGTTTGATACTTGCGACGCGTGCCACGCGTACGCACTTTGGATGATGTCGTCAAGGGTGAGTTTGGAAGTCCAGCCGAGAACTCGCTCGGCAGCAGAAGGATCAGCGAAGACAACCGCAGGGTCACCANCCCGCCGTTCGACCATCTCGTATGGGACCTCGTGACCAGCCTCATTCGCAGTGCGCACAAGTATGTCGAGGACCGACGATCC
Organism: Acidimicrobiaceae bacterium; assembly: GCA_002727235.1. Taxonomy (GTDB): domain Bacteria; phylum Actinomycetota; class Acidimicrobiia; order Acidimicrobiales; family Ilumatobacteraceae; genus Casp-actino5. Next base: position 16,837 of record PBWL01000015.1, on the reverse strand, counting down.
GACACCCGTTCCAAGGTTCAAGGTGGTGCTTGCACCACCAGCGGCTAGGTAGTCAAGGGCAGCGACGTGGGCACGGGCAAGATCCTCCACATGGATATAGTCCCGAATGCCGGTGCCATCAGGCGTGGGGTAGTCGTTCCCAAACACTTGCACCGGGCCTGAAACACCGAGAGCGGCCTTCATGACAAGGGGCACGAGATTCGTCGTCACAGACCAATTTTCGCCAATCACTCCATCGAGACTGGCCCCGGCTGCATTGAANTAGCGGAGGCTCACCGAGCGAAGCCCGTGAGTTTCGCCGAACCACGANAGCACACGCTCCATCGTTGCTTTTGACTCGGCGTACACATTCTCCGGACGGATCTCTGCGCTTTCAGTGATCGGAGTCGCCTCGGGGNTCCCNTAAACAGATGCCGAAGATGAAAAGACCATGTGCTGCACTCCTGCGGCGAGAGCACCCTCGGCCAGATGAACAGTGCCCGCAACATTGTTCTGCCAGTACAACCCGGGCGACGACATTGATTCACTGACACTCTTGTAAGCGGCAAAATGAAGGATTGCGGAGACATCGTGTTGACGGCAAGTCTTTTCGATCAAGGACTCATCACTAATCGATCCAACAATCAGTTCGGCACCAAGAAGTGCTTTTCCCTGACCTCGTTCAAGTGAGTCAAGAACAATGACCTCTCGACCGAGCGCCCGAAGGAGGCGGACCGTGTGGGAGCCGATGAATCCTGCTCCTCCCGTAACTAGTATCGACAAGGACTCAAGAATACTTCAAAAATTGGACTAAGTGAATAACGCTCTCCGAGCTTGCGAGCTCGCAAGAAAAGCATGACCGGTTTGGGATCAAACTAAGCAGTAGGGTTTTCGGTGTGCCTTTTAAAGATCGGCTGAAACGTTTCATCGCAGTATTTGCGGTNTTTGCGNTGTTTATTTTCCCAGATTCAGCNTCAGCTGAGGTTTGGCACAGCGACGACGCCATTGGATACNTCGTTCANGGNACTGGCTATGGACATGGTCGTGGNATGAGCCAATATGGAGCGTACGGATGGGCTGTTGACTACGGATGGACGTGGGAAGAGATACTTGACTTCTACTACGGCGGAACAGTCCTCGCTGATGTTGAAAATNCGGACATCAGAGTNCGGCTAACTGCTTGGGACAATANCGAGGATGTNACTCTTGTCTCAACNAGCGGTCCGCTNNCGGTCACATTTGCTGGGGAAAATGTCTTGGTTGGAAACTCCGTGCAACTCATTCGCACGGGCACGAATCAATTCACGATCCAGTCATCGCCGAACTCAACTTGTGGCGATTCATCCTTCCTCTTGCCATCTGGTCCGTTCTCACAAAATTCGGCCCGCCAAATCGCGGTGAAAAGCGTCCAATCCTTCTTGGCTAACCGCGGATTTCAGCCAGGTCCAGTGGACGGAATCTTTGGCCCAATGACCGCAGGCGCAGTTGCGAGATTTCAGGCCTCAGTTGGCTTACCTGATAACGGAACTTGGTCATCTGAGGAGGCGTTTAAAGGATCATTGCAGATGCTGGACATTACTGATGCCTCGCTGCAAACTGGATCAACCCTCAATGTCGAAGTGCGAAAGTTGCAGAGGTTCCTTAATGACCAAGGCTTCAACGCTGGGCCGGTTGACGGAATCTTTGGCTCAATGACCAGAGGCGCCCTTGTTCGGTTCCAGGTTGCAGCAGAAATACCGACAACTGGTGNTTGGGGTCGTGATGATGCGGCTGCTGCCATCTCATACACATCGGGCGANGATGCACAAGCAGTTGCTTGGGGAGACGTTCGCACAGGAATCTCGGGACCGATCGTTGTGAGTGTCGATCAAGATGAATCATCCGGTGATGCCGGAGATGCTCTCGCAGTCTGCTCTGGCCAGCAACTAACTCACTACCGAGGAACNATCGAGTTTCTGCAAAGCAATGCTGGCTCACGGCTTGTCAACGAAGTTTCAGTTGACAACTACTTGAGAGGAGTGGTCCCGAAAGAGGTCAGTGCATCGTGGGGTGATGCAGGCGGTGGAGCAGGGATGAATGCTCTTATGGCTCAATCCGTTGCTGCGAGGTCATACGTCCTAGCCGAGAGTCGTTACAGCTACGCNGATACGTGCGATACNCAGTCCTGCCAAGTGTACGGCGGAGCCGCNAAGCGNTCGTCCTCTAGCGCNCCCGNCATATTGGTNGAAAGGCCGCAGACAGACTCTGCCATCAGCCAAACAAGTGGGAAGGTTCGCACGTGGTCAACGGGAGCAAACGCCGGTCAGATTGCTTCCACGGAGTACTCATCTTCCAATGGGCCTAACACGGCAGGTGGCGCGTTTCCAAGTGTTGAAGACCTCGGTGATGCAACTTCTCGAAATCCGAATCACACCTGGTCCAGAGTGATCACGCTCGAAGAAATTTCTGCAAAGTACCCATCGGCTGATCTGGATGGAATCTCAACTGAGGAAAATCCTGTGTCTGCCTACGAGGGGATTTACGCAAATCGCGTGAGACTGAACTCCAACCTTTACGTGTCAGCGCTCGCATTTCGTGCTGCATTCGGTTTGCTCAGCCCGGGCTTCGTCCTTGAGAAAATTACCGTCGCTAATCGAAGCGATCTCAAAATGGCTCAGGTCGGAGATTCAGTTGGAGTTGGGGCTACAAGCCGAGGCCTCGGTGGGGCATTTGATGCCCTCTCGTCACAACTTTTCCTTGATCCCTCATTCGACAACCTCACGAGCAGAGCTGTTGGGCTATCGCCAAATGAGAAAAACGGTCTCGGAGCGCTAGAGGCGATCCCAGAAGGTACTGATCTTGTTGTAATTGAGCTCGGTTACAACGGTGGACTTACCGCTCGGTCAATAGATGCGGCAATGAATATTCTTGAAGCAAAGGGAGCACCGGCTGTCGCTTGGGTTAATCTCTCTACCCGGTCGGGAAGTTATGCCCAATCGAATACGAACCTCTCGGAAGCCTCGGCTCGATGGTCAAATCTCACCATCCTCGATTGGTCGAATGCAAGTTCAGGTGCCTCGAGTGACCGCTGGTTTGCCAGCGATGGTTTACATCTTACGAAGACCGGAAACGCCGAATTCTCAACATGGCTAGTTTCCCAGCTTTCTGATGTTCTAGATGAGATCTTTAAGAATCCCGACATTGACGATTGTTCGACTTCTAGTCAGTGTGAAGATCCTGTGTTGACAACCACCGTCGATGTTCCAGACGGCCCGATTGGTTTCAAGTCGAATGACACAGACTCGGTAAGGAAAATTCAACGTTTTCTTGCTGAATACAATTTCAGACCAGGACCAATTGACGGCGACTTTGGCAGGATGACCCTTGCGGCACTTAATCGTTTCCAACGCCAGAGTTCACTTGCCATTACAAATCAGTGGAGTCCAACTGATGCCTTGAAGGCGAGAGAACTTGGTTCAGTGGTAGTGGAGACGCCCCCTTCCAACTCGACCATGTTCCCAGCAGGACCTCTCTCAGTGGGCAGCGCGGATTCAGTATCAACAAGGTCGGTCCAGCGTTATCTGTCGTATGCGGGTCATAACCCTGGTCCAGTTGATGGAATCTACGGAAGGATGACGGCGGGAGCAGTTCGTCGCTTTCAAGCATCAAAGGGTCTTACACAATCAGGCGTTTGGGGTAGCGCTGAACAATCCGCAGCAAACTAAATTTTGTAGACATTCTGCGGATGGCGTGCGCTGCCCAACTTGCTATTGCGCAAAGAAATAAGTGCCTGATGAAGGTCCTTGTCTCGAGCAGTTTGTTCTAAGCGGATGCAAACTCTTTGAGCGTCGTACGAAATGCGGTTGAAGGACGGCTTTGTCAAGCGATTAGATCCGTTAAATCACGGTGCCCACACCACAGGTGTCCAGCGAAGAATATGGCCTGAACCACCGTCAACCGTCGAGCCATTGACTTCCAAGCGCAGCAATCTGCCAGTACCAACTGGCAATTCCTCGACAAGACGGTGACTGAACTCAAGGAGATCGCCCTCATATGCAGGGCCAACATGGTCACACCCATCCCATGACACGACGTGGGCGAGGCCTGGGAGAATGCGGGTGAGAGACGCCTGCGCAAGAGCTTGCACGTGCCCGCCGTAGACAAGTCGCCGGCCGCCAGCACCAAGGGTATGGTCTCGGTGCACCGCTGCCTGATTGAAGGTGCTTCGCGCAAATGGTGCCGCCAGGTCAATGTGGTCACGGAGCGGATCGGTGCGTTCCTCATTGATCAACCAGTCGGAGAAGGGCAGAGTGGACAGATTCCAGTCGGGAACCGCTCCGGTGAGTTCGCTGAGAGGAGTGGGGTCAGAGGGGCCCGGAATGTCATCGGCGTGACCTGTTCCACCAGCCCGAGCGGGAATCAGTGCACAACGCTCATACTCAACAACAGGGCCATGTTCTGACGAGGTCGTGATACCCAACCAAACCTTTCCGCGGTGCTGATCACCCTTGGGCGCCGATTCTCGTAATCCGAGCACAGTTGTTGTGGTGAAAAGCGTCTCCCCAATATGCACTGGCCGAAGAATTCGAACCGAGCGGTAATAGAGATTGGCAATTGCCCGTCGAGTGGCGTTTGTTGTCTGCCCAATCGAAAAGTGCATAACGAGACCAGGATTCGCGAGCGCACCTGAGCTCCCAGAGACCTGCTGGTGAATGATGCGGTCGGCGGTCTGCAAATGCTGGTCGCCGGTGACCGCGCGGAACCAAGTGTTATCACCTTCGGTGAGAGTCACCGAAGGTAACGGAGATATCTGCCCGCCGACTGAGAAGTCTTCGAACATCGGACCAAATTCGTGGGGGAGCACCATGACGACGATGTTACGTCGCTCGTCACCCAACGATCACATTCTCATGACGATGTGGAAAGTTATTGCGCAGCCAGTTGCTCGCAGACCGCAAGAAGTTCGAGGGCGGCGGCGGCGGCTTCCGCACCTTTGTTTCCCGGGCCATCAACAGAGCGCTCGTCGGCTTGGGCTTCGGTATCAACGGTGAGAATTCCATTTGTGACCACTTGCCCCGAGTCGAGCCCAACTCTCATCACCCCGGATGCGCTCTCGTTTGAGACCACCTCAAAGTGGTAAGTGTCGCCACGCAACACCACACCGAGCGCAATTGCGGCATCGAAGGCGCCCGTTGCAAGAGCAGCTTTCATCGCAATTGGTATCTCGAGGGCTCCAGGGACCTTGATCGAGACGATGTCGCCCTCGGCAACCCCGGCGTTGACTAGCGCCTCGCGTGCTCCGTTCTCAAGGCGATTGACGATGACNTCATTCCACCGAGCACAAATAAGCGCAATTCGCTGGCCACTGCCATTGAGCTCCGGAGTGACTCCCGTGGTCAAGTTCTTACTCATAAGTCATCCTCGGGGAGGAGGTGGCCCATGCGATCACGCTTTGTTCGAAGGTACTGCTCCGCTTCCGGGTGTACTGGCACATGAATTGGTTCGCGTCCTTCCACCGTGAGTCCAAAACCCTCAAGTCCGCCGAATTTAGCTGGGTTATTAGTAAGAAGTCGAAGTCGCTGAACGCCAAGATCCACGAGAATTTGTGCGCCAATACCGTATTCACGACTATCGACCGGGAGGCCAAGTTCGAGGTTCGCGTCGACCGTATCGAGGCCGGAGTCCTGAAGCTCATAGGCCCGAAGCTTGTGGCTGATGCCGATGCCTCGACCCTCATGACCACGAAGGTAGACAACTGCACCCCGACCGTTCTCTGCAACACGCCGCATCGCTTCATTGAGTTGCGGTCCACAGTCACACTTGATGCTCGAAAAGATGTCACCTGTGAGACATTCGCTGTGCACGCGCACAAGAACTGGCTCATCACTCGACTCGCCGGAGATGTCGCCTCTCACGAAGGCTAAATGGGTTTCATTGTCCAGAATGCTTTGGAACGAGTAAGCCCGAAATTCGCCAAACTCNGTCGGNAGTCGGGCCTCCGCCGATCGGACTACGAGTTTCTCGCTACGCCGGCGGTATCTGATGAGATCGGCGATTGAGATGAACTTGAGATTGTGCTCATCAGCAAATGCCCGGAGTTCTGGGCCGCGCATCATCGACCCATCTTCGGAGACAAGCTCACACAACACTCCTGCTGATTCTCGGCCTGCGAGTCGAGCGAGGTCAAGGGCTGCTTCGGTGTGACCTGCTCGTTTCAAGACACCGCCGGGACGTGCCTGAAGGGGAAAGATATGTCCGGGTCGATTGAACTCTTCAGCCGGGATTGACCGGTCAGCAAGCGCTGTGATCGTTGCTGCCCGGTCCGCAGCAGAAATACCGGTCGTCGTGCCTGAACGAAGGTCAACGGTGACCGTGAACGCAGTTCCTTGTGATTCGCTGTTGGCCATTGGCGGCACCATCGGCGGTAACCGCAGATCTGCACAACGGTCACCGTCGAGCGATACGCAAATAACGCCGGAGGTGTAACGCACAAAAAATGCGATCGCTGAGTCGGTGGCAGCATCGGCTGCCATGATGAGGTCACCTTCGTTTTCGCGGTCCTCATCGTCGGCTACAACAACGATGCCTCCGGCGGCAATTGCTGCAATTGCTTCTTCAACNGGATCAAGACGGATGCTGTTGGTAGAGGCTTCAGTACTCATTGGTATCCATTCATGAGTTGAGGTGAGGGGTGATCATNCGCTCNACGTACTTTGCGATCACGTCGACTTCGATATTGACGAGGTCGTCAGGATGTTTGCTGCCAAGGTTGGTGACGTCAGCGGTGTGCGGAATCACAGCGACTGAGAACGTGTCATCAATCACATCAACAATGGTCAAGCTGACGCCGTCCACGGTGACCGAGCCCTTTTCGACCATGTACTTCGTTAGTTCGGTGGGNACGCGAACTCGGAGGTCTGGGACCTGTTCCACGATGGTTCCTACTGCATCAACATGGCCCTGCACGATGTGGCCNCCCATTCGCTGTGANGCTGCGACGGCTCGTTCTAAGTTCACCGNCGTTCCAACTCCAAGTTGACGAAACGCGGTACGTATCAGTGTTTCTTCTGAGAGGTCGGCCTCCCACATTGCGTCGGTGTATTCGACAACGGTGAGACAGCAGCCGTTTACTGCAATTGAATCGCCGAGACCGACTCCTTCGAGCACGGTCGAAGCGGCAATCCGAAGGCGACCCGAATCGAGTGATTCGACAACTCCTACCTCTTCAACAATTCCGGTGAACATTACGTGGGTACTCCGTTTCGGTGCGGGGGTTCAACGAGCAACATGACATCACCANCGAGNTGCCGGCTNTCGAGCACTCNTCCTGATGCNAATTCTGAAATNGATGCNACCGGCGTGGAATTCACGAGAGNGTAGCGAGGGCTTCCTCCCATGAATCCNGGTGCAAGGTAGACGGCCCAGNGGTCGATGAGATCAGCGGTNTGGAATGATCCGAGCACGGTTGNTCCNCCTTCNATCAGNACCTGNAGGCATCCTNNNGCTCCGAGTTCATCGAGAAGTTCNTCNAGCGANGAACTCCANTCAAGACAAGGNTGGATCTTNGCNTCTTTNGGCGCNGNGCCNAGCACGACTCGAAGGGGGTCGCGTCCTTCGACATGCCGTACGGTGAGCGATGGGTTATCGGCACGAACCGTTCCGGCTCCAACGACGATGGCATCACTTTCTGCTCGGAGTCGATGCGCATCACAACGGGCGGCTTCACCCGTAATCCACTGCGAGGAGCCATCTTCTGCGGCGGTGTGACCATCGAGAGTGGCTGCAATTTTCGCGAGCACGAACGGTCGTGCGGTTTTGCGGTGGTGAATGTAGGGACGAAGCTGCTCGGAGATTTCTTCGGAACCCACACCAAGATCGACGGCAATGTTCGCGGACTTCAGTTGCGCAATTCCATTGCCTGCCACCTTCTCATCAGGGTCAACGATTCCAATGACGACCCGCGAAACTCCCGCGGCGATCACTGCATCGGTGCATGGGGGAGTGCGGCCCACATGGCAACACGGTTCGAGCGTGACATAAAGAGTTCCCCCTCGTGCTGCATCACCGGCCTGTTGCAGAGCGGTTACTTCGGCATGGGAACCCCCAACCGGTGCGGTTGCCCCGGTGCCGACGACCTCGCCGTTACCTGCGACAACGACGGCGCCAACCCACGGATTCGGAGAAGTACTCGTACGTACCGACGCCCCCATAGCAAGGGCGAGGCGCATCGGCGCGACATCATCGCCGGGTGAGATGGCGTCGAATGCGCCCAGATCGTGAGGAATTTCTGTCATGTTGCATGCGGCGCGGGGTCAAGCAACACGACAACAGCAAAAGCGGTTGCCAGTTCACCTGCTCTCATCCGGACTTTTACCGTCGGCTCCGGAATTTCACCGGATCGGCCTCTGCCGAAACAGAGGTTCGCGGGCTGTACCGCCGGTCGGGAGTTACACCCAACCCCGCAGGTCTTTAAGTTGTGGCCTCCAGCGTACCTGCTGAGTCACGCGACGTCAGTGTTGTTCGCAATGACTTCTTCTAGCAGTCCAGACGAAACGTTGTAGACGAACCCTCGAATGTGGTCTTTGTGGGGAATGAATGGGGTCATACGCAGTCGCCTCATCGATTGGAGAACATCAGCGTGCGGGTCTGCGAACGATTCGAGTGCCCACCACGGCTTAATGCCGATTTCGGCCTCGAGTTCAGCTTTGAAGTCATCTTCGGTGACCTTCATGAGACCGCAGTCGGTGTGATGAAGGAGAACGATCTCTCTCGTCCCGAGAAAACGCTGCGAGAGACACAATGATCGGATGACATCGTCGGTGATTACGCCACCGGCATTGCGGATGATATGTGCATCACCGTGCTGTAAGCCAAGAATTTCGAATGTGTCCATGCGCGCGTCCATGCAGCCGACAACCGCAAGTTGGCGTTTTGGGTTGACCTCGAGATGACTGCCATCGAAGCCATCGGCATACCTCTGGTTGTGCCCAAGAAGTTCATCGGTGATCGGTGCGAACGAATTTTCAGATGACAACATGCGCACATTCCCTCACGTGGCCGCATGCGCTATGCTGACGGTGCCGTCAAGCGAGTCCCGTGAGGCCCGCACGGCAGGAGCAACATGTCACACCGTAAACTGGTCCTCGGGCCTGACGATGTGCGCCGGGCAGTGACCCGAATGGCGCATGAAGTCCTCGAACGCAATCGTGGTGTTGACGGAGTTGTCCTTCTGGGTATGCAACGTGGCGGCGTGTGGCTTGCCCAACTTCTTGGATCCGAGATCGCAAGAATCGCTGCTCCGGTCCCGATCGGCACCGTTGACGTTTCCCTCCACCGAGACGACATCGGCCTTCGGCCGGTGAGCCCGGGGACATCGTCAGATGTGCCGGCTGAAGTGCAAGGCGCCACTGTGGTTCTCGTCGATGATGTGCTTTACACCGGAAGAACTGTTCGGGCTGCGCTCGACGCCGTCTCCGACTTTGGTCGCCCACAAGCGATTCAACTTGCCGTGCTCATCGATCGAGGTCATCGCGAACTGCCAATCCGTCCAGATTTCATCGGGAAAAATCTGCCGACCAGTTCAGATGAAGAGGTTGACGTGACACCCGACGGTGTCATCATCATCGAATCAGAGGNGAGCACGTGACACTGCACTTTCGCTCCATCGAAGAGGCTGGCACCGAGCGCATTCATCGACTCCTTGACCTCACCGAGCACATGGCTGCTGTTGGGCGGAGACCAAACCCAAAAGTGCCAGCCCTGCGAGGAAAGACCGTCTGCAATCTGTTCTTCGAAGATTCAACGCGGACTCGAATGAGCTTTGATCTCGCTGCAAAACGCCTGAGCGCCGACACCATGACGCTTGCAGTTTCCTCCTCCAGCGTAAACAAAGGCGAAAGCCTCCGAGACACNGTCGAAACCCTTGACGCAATGGGTGTCGATGCATTTGTGGTTCGACATCGGACGAGTGGAGTTCCCTGGCAGGTTGCCGGGTGGACTCCGGCAGCAGTTATTAATGCCGGTGATGGATGGCACGCTCACCCAACACAGGCGTTGCTTGATGCCTACACAATTCGGCAGCGTCGAGAAATCGCGAACGATTTCTCGGGGCTGAAGGTCGCTGTGGTCGGGGATATCCGACACAGTCGGGTGGCTCGAAGCACNACCGACATTCTTCAATTACTCGGAGCGNAAGTGNTTCACGTCGCTCCACGAACGCTGTTGCCGCCAACCTCTGACGTAGCGACAACATCCAACTTCGATGATGTAGTTGGCGAGGTTGACGTGGTTTATATGTTGCGGATGCAACGGGAGCGAATGGGCGCAGGTCTCGTTCCCAACGGAGGTGAATACTCCCGCCGATTCGCACTCGATGAACGTCGTGCCTCAGCGCTGCGACCTGATGCGTTGCTCATGCACCCAGGACCGATGAATCGAGGGGTTGAAATGATGGTCGACCCGACAGAGTTACCCCAGTCAACAATTCTTGATCAGGTCACCAACGGTATCGCTGCTCGGATGGCGGTGCTCTTCGAACTTCTTGGCTCCGGCGGAATAGAGGAATGATGCAACAACACAACATGCTTCTCGCCGGTGGAACCGTCATCGATGAGACAGGGGAGCGTCGTGCCGATGTCCGGGTCCGTGAGGGAATCATCACCGAAATCAGCAGCGATCTCTCGGCCGGTGACGATGAACTGGTCGATGTTGCAGGTTGCATCGTTGCTCCTGGATTTGTCGATCTGCACACCCACCTTCGCGAACCGGGAATGCCGGAGGCCGAAACGATTGAGACCGGCTCACGAGCTGCAGCACTCGGCGGATACACCGCAGTGGTCGCCATGCCGAACACCGACCCCACCCAAGACTGCGTTGAGGTCGTCGAATTTGTCTCGAAGCGTGGCCGAGAGGTCGGGCTGTGCGATGTGCGGCCATCTGGTTCCATCACCATCGGCCGTGCTGGCACTCAACTCACCCCGTTCGCCGATCTAGCGGCAGTAGGAGTGCACCTGTTCACCGACGATGGTTCGGGGGTGCAAGACGAAGGTCTCATGCGCCGTGCCCTTGAATATGCGGGCGAGCTTGGAGTCGTGTTGGCCCAACATTGTGAGGTCGCATCAATGACCAAGGGTGCAGTCATGCATGAGGGTGAATGCTGTTCGCATCTCGGTCTTCCCGGCTGGCCTGCACTTGCGGAAGAACTCATGGTGCATCGTGACATTGAACTTTCGAGGCTCACAGGCTCGCCGGTGCACTTACTTCACCTTTCGACTGCTCGAAGTGTCGAACTCGTGAGAGCGGCCAAAGCAGACGGGCTTCGGGTGACAGCCGAAGCAACGCCGCATCACATCAGTTTGAATGACGAGCGGCTCACATCATTCGACACCCGATTCAAGGTCAATCCTCCGCTTCGCACGATGGCCGATATTGAAGAGGTGAAGAGGGGACTCCTCGACGGGACAATCGATGCGATTGCCACCGATCATGCGCCGCATCCTCCAGTTGCAAAGGACCGTCCCCTCGATGAAGCACCGCCGGGAATGCTTGGACTTGAAACTGCGCTCGGTGTGGCTCGGTCGCACCTCGACTGCTCTTGGCAGCATTTGTTGGGAGCGATGTCATGGCGTCCGGCGAAGATCGCTGGCATCGAAGACCAGCATGGCCGTCCGATTGTGGTTGGAGAGCCTGCCAACTTGGCGGTCATTGACCCAGACTCGCAGTGGGAGGTTGATCCGTCAGCCCTTGCGAGCCGGAGCAGAAACACCCCGTTTATCGGAGTGGGTCTCGCGGCCCGGGTTCGTCATACGGTGTACGAAGGTCGAATTGTTGTAAGAGATGGGAAAGCAACAGCATGAGTGCTGGTCACATTGTTGAAGGGGTGCTCGTCCTCGCAGATGGAAGTGTGTTCGAAGGTGAACTCATTGGAGCAGATCATCGGGTGTCGTCTGGCGAGGTGGTGTTCAATACGGCGTTATCGGGGTATCAAGAGATCATCACCGATCCGAGCTATGCCGGCCAGCTCATCACATTTACCTATCCACACATCGGCAACTATGGGGTCAACGNTGACGATGCAGAATCTCGCGGGGTGTTCTGTCGAGGCGTCATCATTCGCGAACTTGCTCGCCGTCATTCGAACTATCGAGCTGAGCAGGGGCTCAATGAATTTCTCCTTGCACGCGGTCTTGCAGGCATCGCAGGAATCGACACGCGCCGACTGACCCGGCTCCTTCGTGAGCAGGGCGCAATCCCAGGTGCATTCGGCTCACTCTCAGAATCAGAACTCCTCTCGCACGCGCAGCAAGAGCCGGGGACCGATGGAGTTGACCTCGTGTCGACGGTGACGACAGCAGAGACGTACACGGTGGGAAATGGGGAGCGTCGCATCGTTGCACTTGACTTTGGTATCAAGTCGACCATCCTTCATCATCTCGGATCACTCGGCACCGTCGAAGTTGTACCGGCAACAACTTCGGCTTCTGAAATTCTTGCTCGAAAGCCTGACGGGGTCTTCCTGTCAAATGGCCCTGGNGACCCGGACATGCTGGATTCAATTGCTCGAGAGATTTCTCAAATGGTTGGTGTAGTGCCGATGTTTGGAATTTGCCTCGGACATCAATTACTTGGGAAAGCGGTTGGCGCAACAATCATCAAACTCCCGTTCGGTCACCACGGGGGCAATCATCCGGTGAAGGACCTCACGACTGAACGAATTGAGATCACATCACAGAACCACAACTTTGCAGTTGACCCTGATTCGTTTGACGAACTTGAACACGACGTTGTGATGACTCACATCAACCTGAATGACGGTGTTTGTCAGGGGCTCGAAGTTCGAGGCGCCCAGTGCTTCAGCGTTCAGCATCACCCTGAAGCAGGGCCGGGACCCCATGACAGCATCTATCTCTTCGACCGGTTTGCTGCGTTAATGGATGCGCATTCATCGGCCGGAAAGGCGGCTCGGTAATGCCTCGCCGCAACGACATCTCATCAATTCTCATTATTGGTTCGGGGCCAATCGTCATTGGTCAGGCATGCGAATTTGACTATTCAGGAACCCAAGCCTGTCGAGTGCTTCGTGAAGAGGGTTACCGAGTCATTCTGGCGAACTCGAACCCGGCGACCATCATGACCGACCCTGATTTCGCCGACGCCACCTATGTCGAGCCCCTGACATGGGAGGTGGTTGCGTCAATTATNGAGCGTGAACAACCCGATGCCGTACTTCCGACACTCGGTGGTCAAACTGCGCTCAATATCGCAATGGAACTGTTCGAGCGCGGGCTCATTGGCGTTCCCGGAACTCCTGAAATGATTGGCGCTAATGCGGAGGCCATCGCCACGGCCGAAGATCGCCAGCAGTTCAAAGACGCAATGATCGAAATCGGACTTGATGTTCCCCGATCAGGTGTTGCTCACACCATGCCTGAGGCGACAGCAGTACTCGATGACATCGGTCTCCCCGTCATCATCCGTCCGGCATACATCCTTGGTGGCCGCGGTACTGGCATTGCGTCNACGCNAGAAGAGTTCGANCACGTTGCNTCAAACGGACTTGCGGCGAGNCCGATCAGTGAGATTCTCATCGANGAATCGATCGCAGGTTGGAAAGAATACGAACTCGAGGTCATGCGCGACCGCTCGGACAACTGCGTCATCATTTGCTCAATCGAAAACGTCGACCCTATGGGCGTGCACACCGGTGACTCGGTCACCGTTGCACCGCAGCAAACGTTGACCGATGTGGAATACCAAGAGATGCGTGATGCTGCGCTGCAATGCATCAGNCGTGTCGGTGTTGAAACCGGNGGNTCCAANGTGCAATTTGCNGTTGATCCGGCAACTGGNCGTCAAGTCGTNATNGAGATGAACCCNAGGGTGTCCCGATCGAGNGCGTTGGCATCGAAAGCAACCGGCTTTCCNATCGCGAAGATGGCGGCGCGACTCGCAGTTGGTTACACGCTCGATGAAATCCCAAATGACATCACAAAGGCCACCCCGGCAAGCTTCGAGCCCGTCATCGATTATGTGGTGACAAAGATTCCTCGATGGGCATTTGAGAAACTTCCTGGATCCTCAGGCGTTCTCGGCACGCAGATGCAATCGGTCGGTGAGGCGATGTCAATCGGTCGAACCTTCACCGAAAGCGTCCAGAAGGCGATGCGTTCTCTCGAGCAAGGCCGCGATGGGCTCATCGATAGCGGCACAATGTCATCGCTCGCTGAGCATTCCGATGAAGCCCTGCTCGAAATGTGCGCAATTCCGACCCCNGACCGGCTCGTACACGTTGCGGAACTGTTGCGGCGCGGAGTTGCTCCGGAGCGGGTGCATGAGGCGTGCCGTATCGACCTGTGGTTCCTCGATCAGATCATGATGCTGTGCGAGGAACACGCCCATCTCGCATCCCAGACACTCAAAGATCTCGACCGTCGTTCGTTGCGGCGGGCAAAGCGCCTTGGATTTTCTGACCGTCAGATCGCTGACATCATCGGCGTGGAGGAAGAGGCTGTCCGAGCGGCCCGTCGTGATGCTGGAGTGCTTCCGACCTACAAGACCGTTGATACCTGTGCCGCTGAATTCGCGGCCGACACGCCCTACCACTACTCAACGTGGGAAGACGAAGACGAGGTTCGAGATTCAGATCGCACAAAGATAGTGATTTTGGGTTCGGGGCCAAACCGTATTGGCCAGGGCATCGAATTTGATTACTGCTGCGTGCATGCAAGTTTTGCGCTCCGTGACGCAGGGTTTGAAACCATCATGGTGAATTGCAACCCGGAGACAGTTTCGACCGACTACGACACGAGCGATCGGTTGTACTTCGAGCCGCTCACTCGTGAAGACGTGCTCAACATCATCGATGCGGAGCAACCTGAAAAAGTCATCGTCTCGTTGGGTGGTCAAACACCGTTGAAGCTTGCTGGGCAGATTGATGTTGATCTCGTTGCGGGTACATCGGCGGCTTCAATCGATGCAGCCGAAGACCGTGAGCTTTGGAACCGTCTTTGTGACGAACTGCAAATACCGCAACCTCCCGGAGGAACCGCTGTCACCCTCGAAGAGGCTCGGAACATTTGCGATGACGTTGGTTTCCCGGTGCTCGTTCGCCCGAGTTACGTACTCGGTGGGCGCGCCATGCAGATCATTCACGATCACGATCATCTTGAGCGGGCGATGGCTGAACTGTCCGGCGCAGGCAGCCTCGGCAAAGAGGGAGGGCTCTCCGCTGAACGCCCGGTGCTCATCGACCGTTTCCTCGCCAGTGCCGTAGAAGTCGATGCCGACGCCATTCGAGACCACACCGGCGAAGTGCTCATCGGTGGTGTCATGGAACATGTCGAAGAAGCAGGAGTACACTCAGGCGATTCGGCGTGCGCCATTCCACCGCAGACACTTCCCGAGTGGGTTGTTGAAGTGATTCGTTCGTATACGGCAGCGATTGCCGAGCGCCTCGATGTGAGGGGGCTCATCAACGTGCAGTTCGCCGTTGTCGGAACCACGGTCTACGTCATTGAAGCCAACCCGCGGGCGAGTCGCACCGTTCCCTTTGTGGCGAAAGCGACCGGTGTTCCGCTTGCCAAGGTCGCTACTCGCGTGATGATGGGTGCAACACTGGCCGAGCTACGTGAAGAGGGCTTACTCAACCCTCCGATCGAAGGACACGTAGCCGTCAAAGAGGCAGTCCTGCCGTTCAATCGGTTTCCTGAAGTCGACCCAGCGTTGGGGCCTGAAATGCGTTCAACGGGAGAGGTCATGGGAATCGACACCGGATTTGGCCGTGCATTTTCGAAAGCAGAACTCGCTGCTGGTAGCGAACTTCCAACCTCTGGCATGGTCTTCCTCTCGCTGAACGACACCGACAAGCCGGCTGGAATCGTTGTGGCCCGAAGGCTCCGTGAACGAGGGTTGTCAATCGCAGCTACCGAAGGAACCGCAGCTCACCTTGCTCGATTTGGTGTCTCGGTTGACCGAGTACTCGGCAAAGTCGCAGAACGGGATGGGCCAACCGCAGTTGACCTCATCGCCGATGGCACGATCAATTTTGTTGTGAACACTCCTCGCGGCTCGTCGGGTCGAAGTGACGGCGAGCAAATCCGAAAAGCGGCCAGTCTTCACCGGGTGAGTTGTGTGACGACGGTCGCAGCAGCGCTAGCCGCAGCACAGGGACTCGCAGAAACCGCGAGTGAACCGCTCACAGTACGAACGCTTCAGGAGTATCACCAGTCGTGAGTCGACGTTCCCGTCGCCACAGCGCTGAGGCAACTGCCGTGGACCGGCAGGTAACCGTCGGATCGCTCACCCTGTCGAGCCCGGTGATGACGGCATCGGGCACGGCCGGTTACGGCAGCGAACTTTCCTCGTATGTCGACTTGTCGCAGGTCGGAGCCGTGGTGACGAAGTCGATTGCGCCGTATGAATGGGCAGGTAATCCGGCGCCACGACTCCATACCGTTCAGGCCGGAATGATCAACGCGGTCGGACTTCAAGGCCCGGGAGTTGAGTATTGGTTACAGAATGAACTGCCAAAGTTGCTGGCGACCGGTGCGTCGGTGGTGTGCTCAATTTGGGGTCGAAGTGTCGATGACTATGCATCAGCCGCACAGATGCTGGCAGCAGCTCCTCCGGAGGTCATCGCAGTTGAAGTCAATCTCTCATGCCCCAACCTTGAGGGTCGAGGCTCAATGTTTGCCCACGATGCCGAACTCAGCGCCGAGGTCATCGAGGTGACCGAGGCCTGCAATCGGCCACGTTGGGCGAAATTGAGCCCAAACACTGATCGTCTTGTCGAGATTTCAGAAGCGGTCTCGACGGCCGGTGCCGAGGCAGTCACACTTGTGAACACCCTGCTTGGTCTCGTCTTTGACCCCGATACGGCTCG
>PBWL01000014.1 GCA_002727235.1 Acidimicrobiaceae bacterium | reverse complement strand
CCTCGGCACCGTTGCCGAGTTCTATGGAAAGCGTGGCGGGTTCGCAGTAGCGGCAGTCATCGCCATTGGCGGACTCGTGATGCTGTGGACAATGTTGCCGAGGCGAGCGGTTCAGCGACCTTTTGCGCGCTGAGCTTGCTCGCGTCGCGCTCGAGCCTCAGCCTGCTTTTTTGCTTTGGCCTCTTTACGGCGGGCTTTGATCTCGTCACGGTCGCCAGAGTTGTCGTCATGACGCGCTGGAATAACTGAACTTGTTTCAACCGTCGGAAGGCCGAGTGTTTCGTCAGATTTGAGAATTTCTCGGATGATTGCTGCGGCAGGAGCCTCGCCAGCGATCGTCGCTGCGAGCATGATGCGAGTTGCAGGGATGCCATGGCGTTCGATAATTCCCGGAAGCACTTCATTGAGGTCATCCGTGCTCGGGTAGTCAGCGGCAGCTCCAAGCGTTTCGATGCAATCGGCAAGACAAGCATCGGTGAGAACGATGGCTATGCCTTCCATCGTGCCGTCGAGACGTCCGCGGCTCACCCCGTCCCGAACTCTCAATGCATCGGGCTCACCGCCGACGAGTTCGGTGAGCGCTTCTATGTGGTCTTCATCGAGAGCCCCGACAAGATCGGTGATGTCTTCATCGGTCGCAGCAGCAAATGTCCGATCGAGAAGCCCAAGAGTCTGGAGACGGTTCTTCACCTGGTTCACCCGGTTAAGGCTATCTGTAGCTATTGGGTAGCTGTTGTTAGCGCCCTTCAAGCGGCAGAAATATCCTGCGGAGGAGAGGTGTTGATAGCAGACGGCAGGCTAACGAGATGTCGCACAGTGTGGCTTCAGCGCTGTTGGAATCGTCGTCAGGAGCGCCTTACCCATTTCGAATCTGCGCTGACGTCTTCAACGTCTCCACCAGCATCAGCCCAGCCGTTGAAGCCAACCTCGAGGTGCGCCACGTTGGTGTAACCGATGTCGTTCAACACCGCTGCGGCAAGTGCCGACCGCTGCCCGCCGGCGCAGTACAGCACGTATCGATTGTCGAACTTGAACTGCTCTCGGTAATACGGACTGTCCGGGTCGAACCAAAATTCGAGCATTCCGCGTGGGCTCGAGACCGCCCGGGGAATAGCGCCTTTCTCAAGGCGCTCGCGGAAGTCGCGGATATCGATGACAGTGCACGATCCGGCGGCAATTTCGTCTTGGAGTTGCTCGATGGAAAGTTCTTCAATTCGTGCCTTCGCTTCTCGCACGAGGTCGTTCACAGATTTTCTCATGTGATCGACCGTAATTTCTCTGGCCACAGGTCGCCGCCATCGGAGCGCTGGCGGTACGCCTCGGTGTCCGACGGCCTGATATGCCTTGTGAGAGTTGCGTTAGGGGCTCAATCGGTTGCGGCGTTGCGCAGGAGCTGAATCGGGAGCAGCAGTCGATCATCTCGTGAGGTCGACGTCTTCTGACAAGAAAGATCTCTCGCACGAAGTGCACTAAGAGTGCTTTACATCACAAACTGTCGGGGTGGAAATACGCAATACGGCGGTGTTGGTGTTTGGCGGCACAGGAGGCCTCGGCAGAATGATTACTGAGGCTGCGGTCTCAAGAGGGGCTTGCGTGGTGACGTCTTCGCGTTCTGTGGAAGGTCCGGGAGGTGAACAATTGCATGTGCCGGGCGATATCACCTCTTCTGACGACCGAGAGCGCATCGTTGATGCTGCGCTCGAAGAACTCGGTCGACTAGATATCGTCATCATTGCGAGCGGTGTTGTTGGTTTTGGGCCGGTCGACATGACGCGATCTGATGCGATGCAGTCTCTTGTAGACATCGATTTAGTGGGCCCGCTCGCCCTATGTGGCCTCGTTGCACCGATGATGACTGACGGCGGGACTATCGCTGTCATCACTGGCGCTGTTGCCGACACGACCATGCTGGGTACGGGTGTGTACACAGCGGCGAAAGCAGGCCTATCGGCGGCGGTTGCGGTGATGGCGCGAGATTGGCGTCGGCAGGGAGTGCGCTGCATTGATATCAGACCCCCACACACTGAAACTGGCCTGTCAGATCGCCCAGAATTTGGAACAGCTCCAAAACTTGGCGCTGGTCTCACCCCCGACGCAGTCGCGGAGAGAATCTGGGTCGCCATTGAAGGTGACGAGTCGGTTCTCGCCCCAAGCGATTTCGCCGCTACGTTATGACAGAGCCGCGTCAGGTCTCCCTGCCCGCTGAGGCAGCGTCGTCGATTGACCAGATCCTGGGCATCGTGCTCGATTCATTTATGGGCGGCTCGGCCTCTTCGCATGTTGGGGCATTTGGTTGGGGTTTCGACTTGGAGTGCGTCGTCGACCTCGAGCAGCGACTTCGTGATGTTTGGAGCCCAGAAGAACTCTCTCGGGGTGACGGTGACGAGCGTCAGATGGAGCTCTCGATGGAGGATGTCGCTCTCATTTTGCAGGGAATGGCATTTACTGAAGTCATGAGTGCTGACCTTCCCTGGATCGACATGGTTCGATGGACGTCAGACTTTGTGACCACCCAATTGCGGGCGCCGTGGACTGATGAAGAGTGGGAAGCCTTCGGGGCGATAGGCGGGTAACGAAGTGACCGTTACTGCGGCATTTCGGCATAGTTGCCGTCGATAAGTGAAACGCCGCTCGAAAGAGCTTCGAGCGCGAAGCCAGCGGTTCGTCGATAGCCGTTGGTGACCTGAAGGATTTCCTCGGGGCTGATGACGTCATTGATGTGGTCGAAGCCCTCTGGTGCACGTTCATGGACCAGGCGCATTGGCATTTCCGGACCAAGTCCGCGGTTTGCGAGCACGATTGCAGAGGTTGCGGGCCGCCTATGCGCCTCATAGATCGCAAGCGCACGGTCGGGGTCGTTGCGATGCGAGCGAATACATCCCGAGAGCACTCGCGCATCGAGAATTCCCTGCGAGGCGCCATTAGATCCGATGGGGTACATCGGGTGCGCAGCATCGCCGATGAGAGTGACGCGACCTTCGGTCCAGTAGTCAAGGGGGTCGCGATCGACCATGGGAAACAGGAATGTTCCCGGAGCAGCTCGGAGCAAATCCGGGATGTCGAGCCAGTCAAACTCCCAGTCATCGAAACGCGGGGCAAAATCATTGAGATTTCCGGCTCTGTTCCAATCTTCCCGTTCGAGGAGTTCGCGGTCGTCAGTGCGGTACTCGGCGATGAAGTTGACAAGCTGCTTTCCGTTGTCGAGGTCGCGAATNGGNTAGGCAACAAACTTCTGGTCGGGGTGACCTGCCCACACCATTGTTCGGCCGTCCAAAATNGGGTCATATTCGACTGCGCCACGCCACAGTAAGGCCCCATTCCATAACGGCATTCCCTCGTGGGGGAACCGTTGTTGGCGAACCGTTGAGTGAATTCCGTCAGCGGCGACAACGATGCCAGCATCTACCGACTCGATGCCACCGCTACCGTCTCGGCATTCAAAATGGGCGGTGGCACCGCTGTCGTGGTGATCGATAGCGGTGAGGTGGCGTCCAGGGACGACTCGGTCGGCACCAAGTCGCTNGACCGCCGTGAGGTGAAGCACCATNTGGAGGGTGCCGCGATGAAGTGACAGCTGTGGCCACTGGTATCCAGCTGCACGTCCCCGTNATTCCTCCCAGATGAGCTGACCGCGTGCCGAGAAGTANGCGAGGGTCGTGCTCGCAATGCCAACGCTCTCAAGTTCATCGAACACACCGAGCGCATCGAGTTCTCTGACGGCGTGAGGGAGCAGGTTGATTCCGACCCCAAGTGGTTGTANCTCAGGTACTGATTCGCGGACAGCGACATCGATGCCCTCTGNGTGAAGGCTCAGCGCGGTTGCTAGGCCAGCTATGCCACCACCAACAATGAGTACGTCATGCCNCATGATCTTCTCCTCGCGGCGCTACTCGGACGACAGAATCGTTAGGTCGCAGACGAGCAAGATTCACAGACGCCTGAGATGCGGACGTCAATTGACGTCGGGGTGAAATTTGTGATGTTCCCAACCTGCTTACGGAGGTTGTTGACGGTTGGCGCGTCGAAGTGGATGGTGATGTCGCAAAGCTCGCAACGNAGGTGNATCACGGCGTCATCGTGAGCAGGTTCCCAAGTGCTGAGTTCGCCCTGGCGTGTTTCTCTCACGAGTTCGAGTTCTGCAAAAAGTGACAGGGCTCGATAGACCGATGATGAATTGATTGATTCGTCGTAATCGTGAACTCGTTGCAGAATGTCGGCTGCACTGAGGTGTGACTGTGCCTCGTCGAGAACCTGCCAGACGAGTGTGCGGGCACGGGTGACTCGAAAGTCTTGAGCGCGCAGTACCTCGTCAATACTCATGTCATTACCTTACGGGCTGAGAAAGGTACGGTGTTACATAATTCGCGGAAGCGGGTTTGGACTCTCTCAGAGGAGTCGGTTGAGCACTCGGTCTGAAAGTGAATTGCGAACGATTTGCAGTAAGTGAGCCCCCTGGCTACGGTTCAGAGACGTGACTCACATTGCCATGCATGCTCCAGATGGGTTTTTGGAGCCGTCTGTCGCCGTCATCACTGCGGTGATTGCGCTCGTAGCGGTGTCGGCTGGGGTCCGTTACGCCGGTCGTGAACTTGGTGATCGTCAGGTACCGCTTGCCGGGGTTGCTGCGGCCTTTATTTTTGCTGCACAGATGGTGAATTTTCCGGTAGCAGCTGGAACTACTGGNCACNTGCTCGGTGGNGCGNTGGCGGCNGTGCTTCTCGGCCCTTGGGTTGGCATGTTGGTGGTTTCAGTCGTCGTGATCGTGCANGCCGTGTTGTTNGCAGATGGTGGATTGACGGCGCTNGGTTANAACACGNTCAANATGGCNANNGTGACNGCGTTCGGNGGATGGNCGGCATTNGTGNTGTTACGNAANNTGATGCCNCGTACCTCCGCAGGAGTTGTCGGTGCAGGAGCGGTTGCGGCCGGAATATCGGTCGTACTTTCTGCGGCTGCGTTCTCAATCGAATGGCTGTTTGGCGCGTCTGCTCCGGTTGCATTTGACACTGTCTTCGGAGCCATGGTCGGTGTCCACGTGTTGATCGGCATTGGTGAGGCGGTAATCACTGGTTTAGTGCTTTCCGCGGTGATGGCATCTCGACCCGACCTGGTAAGGGGTGCAGCGCACCTGTCTGATGATGAGTTGAACGCGACTTCTCAAGTCGGTTTCCGACCATTCGTAATTGGCAGCGTCTGTGCTGCGGTGGTGGTCGGCGTCGTGGTCAGTCAATTCGCCGCGTCAAATCCAGACGGCCTTGAGCGCGTTGCGATTGACAACGGCTTTGAAGAATCAGCCACAGATCATGCATTGGATTCAAGTTGGTTCTCCGACTATGCAACGGCAGGAATATCGAATGAGTCGGTGAGTCTGGCAGTTGCCGGAGTCGCAGGAATCTGCATAACGCTGCTAGTCGGTGGCGGCGTAGTGAGCGCATCTCGTTCCACCCGTCGCCGACAGACTGCGTAAGTCGGGCACCTCATGTCGGGAGCTCATGGTTCTACTGTTTCGAGGCTCTTCGTGCCTGGAGACTCGCGAATGCACCGTTTGTCGCCTGAAGCCAAATTGGTTGCGGTCGTTGCAGTCGTTGTCGTGATTGCGATGACGCCACGGCGAGAAACGGTGGCGTTCGCCCTCTATGCATTAGGGGCATGGGCCATTATTGCGACAACNAAAATTGGCTTGTTGACCTACNTGAAGCGTTTATCAGTGATTATTCCGTTCGTCATGTTTGCTCTGATTGTGCCGTTTATTGGGGGCGGAGAGTCGGTACACGTGCTTGGCGTCTCGCTATCGGTCGACGGACTGTGGGCAACGTGGAACATCCTTGCGAAAGCGGGATTAGGCGCAACGNTGAGTATNGCGCTGTCGGCAACAACTCCTGTCCCAGAGCTCNTGCATGGCATGACNCGATTGAAANTACCCCGACTACTGGTGGCGATCATTGCATTCATGCTTCGGTACATCGATGTCCTCGTCGAACAACTCGGGCGTATGCGTCGCTCNATGGTGGCGAGAGGTCACGACCCGAGATGGCTGTGGCAAGTTAAGCCGATTGCATCNTCTGCAGGGGCTCTCTTTGTTCGTTCTTATGAGAGGGGAGAACGCGTGCACCAGGCGATGCTCGCTCGCGGCTACACCGGAGTGATGCCAACGGTGTCTGAGNAACGAGCGTCAACAAAAGAGTGGCTGGCCGTATTGCTGTGCCCATTTGGTGCCGCATTGGTGCTCACCGTGGCGGTGGTGTGATGTCAGCTTCATCGATTTCGGTTCGCGAACTCGGTTTTCGGTACCCGGGGGAGCATCACGATGCACTGAGAGGGCTCANCATCGATGTCAATGCGGGTGAACGCGTTGCCGTGCTTGGGCCNAACGGTTCAGGCAAAACCACCTTCGTCATGCATCTCAATGGCCTCTTGGCAACTCAANCTGGCGAGGTGCGGATTGGNGATACCCCTGTTGTCGAATCGAATCTGGTGGAAATTCGCCGCCGGGTTGGCGCAGTATTCCAAGACGCAGATGACCAACTCTTCATGTCATCGGTTCGTGAAGATGTGGCGTTCGGTCCAGCCAAT
Source organism: Acidimicrobiaceae bacterium (assembly GCA_002727235.1). Lineage (GTDB taxonomy): Bacteria > Actinomycetota > Acidimicrobiia > Acidimicrobiales > Ilumatobacteraceae > Casp-actino5. The sequence continues at coordinate 22,496 of PBWL01000014.1, read as the reverse complement.
CTCGGNGTCAGCGGTGCAGAACTTGATGAACTCGTAGAACGAACGCTCGAACGAGTTGGAGCTGCCGGCTATGCCGATCGAAACCCACATCATTTGAGTGGTGGTGAAAAGCGAAGGGTTGCGATTGCGACCGTGCTTTCAATGGACCCTGATGTCCTCATTCTTGATGAACCCACCTCAGGCCTTGACCCTGCAGGCAGGCGTGAACTCATTGATTTGCTCTCCTCCCTCACGCAGACACAACTCATCGTCACTCACGACCTTCCCCTNGCNCTGCAGCTATGCGATCGGTCGGTCATTGTGAGCGANGGTCGTGTGGTGGCNGATGGCCCCACNNCAGAGTTGCTCGCCAATGTCGANCTGCTGGCGGANCATCGCNTAGANCTTCCTCTNGGCTTTGACCCTTCTCGGCTGTAGGCATCACAGCACGGTGTACACNTGAATNTGTGTGCGCTACGATTCCGACCAGANGGCNGAGGNGCCGGCATTGTCATCGAGGGGGAATGATGACCGCAGTTGATCCGGTATCAGATTGGGCAAATGACTTCGAGATCTTTGATCCGGAGTTCGTGAAAGATCCGTATTCGGTGTGGGGTGAGTTACGTGAGCAGGGATGCCCATTTGCCCGCACTGAGCGCCGCGAGGTCACGTTCATGCCCACGACCTATGAGGGAGTGAGGTCGATTGCGGCCGACACCGAAACCTGGTCGTCCTACTCCATAACCGTCACCCCAGTTCCACAGTCGTATGACGCGAACGGCGACCGTATTCGCTCGATTATTGCCACCGATGAACCTGACCACACCCCCGAACGCAGGCTTATGCTGCCGTTCTTTTCGCCGAAGGCGGTTGAGAAGTACCGAGAGCACACCCAAGAGTTGTGCCGACAACTNATCCGTGAATTCATTGAAGAGGGATCTGCTGACATTGCAGAGCAATACGCACGTCAGATCCCGCCCCGAATCATTGCTGCAATTCTTGGCATCGAACCTGAGATGGCAGACGAATTCACGACATGGGTTCAGGGCGCACTTGAACTCGGATTGCAAGATGACGAAATTCGGGAGCACTATGCCTCGATCATCAGAAAATTCTTCTTGGAACAGATCGAGTACCGGCAAGAGAACCGAGGTGACGATCTCATCTCATTCCTACTCGATGCCGAACTTGATGGCGAGCCCGTTCCAATGCCAGTCATTCGAGGCAATGTCGGTCTCATGCTCATCGCCGGAATCGACACGACGTGGAGTTCAATCGGTTCAGCCCTGTTGCACCTCGCAACGCACCCCGAAGATCGCCAGCGACTTGTCGACGAGCCCGACCTCATTCCGACCGCAATTGAAGAATTTCTCCGCGCGTATTCACCGGTGACGATGGCCAGAGTCGCAAATCATGACACCATGCTCGGTGATCGTGAGGTCAAGGCCGGCGATCGAGTGATGCTGACCTTCCCTGCCGCGAACCGCGATCCGGCAATGTTCGACAACCCGGAGGAAGTGATCATCGATCGTGAGCACAACCGCCATATTGCATTTGGTTCAGGCATACACCGTTGCGCTGGATCAAACCTTGCTCGCATGGAAATGCAGGTAGCCATTGAAGAGTTCTTGAAAATGATTCCGGAGTTTGAACTCACCGATGCTGATGCAGTGACATGGGCGGGTGGCCAGGTTCGAGGGCCGCGCAACATCCCGGTGACATTCCCGACACGTCACCCTCTCTGATTCCGACTCACGTTTTCATGTCGCCCCCTCAGCACGTTCCTGAGTTGGAGTTTGTCGCTCATGTCAATGTTGAACTTGACGAACCCTTAGAACTTGGGTCGGTTCTTATCGGGCAGCGCCGGATCATCCCCATCACTGGTGGGTCAATAACGGGTCCGCTGCTGAATGCTGAAATTCTCGATGGCGGTGCCGATTGGCAGATTGTGTCCGCTGATGGCACCGCAGTAATCGACACCCGCTATTCTGCGAGGACTGCTGATGGCTCTCTCATCTATCTCGCAACGAGAGGATTCCGGCACGGGCCTGCTGAGGTGTTGGCAAGGGTTGCAGCCGGCGAGGATGTCGCTCGAGACGAGTATTACTTCAGACTCCAGGTCAACCTCGAGAGTGGTGGCCCCGGGCTTGAATGGCTCAATAACACCGTCTTCATTGCGTCAGCAGGTCGTAACGCAATGTCGGTTGTCTACGACTTATTCGCCGTGCGATAGCTCCATTGCTGGTGCCCTCGGCAGGATTCGAACCTGCGCACACGGCTCCGGAGGCCGATGCTCTATCCCCTGAGCTACGAGGGCGGGAAGACGTGGAAAGGCTACCGCCGCCTGAAGGTGTCGGTTGCAGTGAGAATGCTGGTCATCACCAGCGTCGACGTCACACCCAGCACCTACGATCGTAGGAATGGGAATGCACCTCGTCGTCGCCAATGACCTCGAGACGCTCGCCGACCGGCTCGTTGACCGCTTGAGCGAGGTGCCCGATGACCCATTTCTCCCCGAGACCATTGTGGTCCCAGGTGACGGCGTTCGTTCATGGCTAACCCACGCAATCGCACTGCGCCTCGGCATTTGTTCCAACATTCAGTTCTCGTACCCGGCGCGATTCCTCAAAGAGACCTTCAGTCTCGAATCGAAGATGGGCACCTGGGAGACAGGTCCGTTGACGTGGGCGATTCATGCCATCCAACAAGAAGGTGGCGTCGAAGATCTCATGCGGGCACGTGCGATTGCCGATGTTTTCGATCGTTACATCCTCTACCGGCCCCACATGGTGAGACGATGGTCTGATGGAGAAGATGTTGACGGATCGCTACAGGCCCTCGCTGACCATCATCTCTGGCAACCAGAACTCTGGCGCCAACTCGAAGCGCGTCTAGGGCGATCAGACGCTCGCGTGTTCGAACAACTCACGCATGCTTCCGCAGATGACATCTCATTCACTGGTTCGATACCACAGCGGGTGTCGATATTTGGCTTGACGACGATGCCGCAGCCTCAACTCGATTTGTTTCGGGTGTTATCAACAAAGACCAAGGTCGCAGTGTTCGCTCCCGTGTCGTCATCGTCGAGGTGGGAGTCTGTTCGATCAGCGTGGCGAGAAGAGCTGCGATTTCCGGCGCTGCGCGATGCACATCCTCGCCCAATAGGCGGGTTTCGACTCAATGAGGTGTGGGGTCGTACCAACGAAGAGGGCCACACGCTGTTACTCGATTCGGTGCTGGCCACCAGCGGGGAAGTGGAGGGGCCTCCTAATCTCAAAGGTGACCCTGCAGGTGAAGACGACAGCACTCTCCTGTCATCACTTCAAGACGCCATCGACCATGACACCATCCCTGATGCTGAAGTACCGCTTGACCGAACCGTTGTCGTTCACCGAACTTTTGGGGCAACACGCCAAGTTGAGGCTTTACGAGATCATCTTCTTCACCTTTTCAACGAGCGGCATCGTGACGGGTCGGCGGTGTTCGCGCCACGGGACGTTGTGGTGCTCACCAACGACGTCGAACGTTTCGCTCCACTGGTGCAGTCTGTGTTCGCCGGTAAGCCAGCGGCTGGCGTCCCCGACATTCCGGTACAAATTGCTGATCGTTCGCTTGGAGTGACGAACCCGATTGCGACCGTCGGCCAACAGTTGCTGCGATTGCTCGATGGGCGTTTCCGAGTTGATGACGTCGTTGAACTCTTGGCACAGCCCGTTGTTGCGATGTCGTTCGACATCGAACCCGCTGATGTTCCTCGTGTCAGCGAACTCCTCGCCATGGCAAATGCTCGTTGGGGCCTTGACGGAGACGACCAGCGAGCGGTCGGTATTGAGCCTCTCGGTACATTCACGCTCCTCGACGCATTGAACCGCCTCGTCTCTGCTGTCGCCACAGCCACGAGTGGGCCTGAACTTATCGGCGATCGCATCGCCCCGATTCGAGAAGTGAGTTTCGATGACGTTGCGCTACTCGGGAAAACTGCTCTTTTCCTCCAGCAACTGCACGACAGTTGCACGCAACTCAATCTGTTAGCAACACCTCGAGACTGGATCGAGACATTCCGCGAAGCACTTGGTCACCTCGTGTTCGTGAGCGACGATGAGGTGCTGTGGTGGCGAGCAATCGACCGCCTGTGTGAGCAACTTCGCGACGAGGTCGAACTCGCTGGGGACTACTCTGCGTCGGTGCTGGTCAACCCTGCCGATCTTGCTGTGTTGGTCAACTCAAGATTGACATCGACAGCAGGAATGCCTCGTTTTCAGACTGGGAGAGTGACGGTGTCTTCGCTCACTGCTGTCCGCGGAGTACCTCATTCCGTTGTTTGTCTCTTAGGAGTCGACCGAGAGGGTGAACCAAATACTCTCGGCAATCCCGATGACCTCACTCAATCTCCACAGTGCATCGGTGACCGAGACCAGAGAAGTGAATATCAAGCCCAACTTTTAGACGCTGTCATGTCAGCCCAAGATCGGCTCATCATCTGTTCGACCGGATTTGATGTCACGAGTGGTGCCGAGGTCTCACCTTCGGCTGCGCTCAGCGAACTCATCGATGCTCTTGGTGACCTTATTGGCCGCGAGTTCCCCCTTGTACACCACCCGCGACAGACGTGGTCGGAAGCAAATTTTGTCATCCACCCTGAAGTAAGCGATCGACCGTGGAGCCATGATCGAAGCGCGGTCGAGGCTGCGATTTCCCGTCGCAGTCAACATAAACAGCAACCTGAGTCACTGGTGTTAGCTGAGCGCCCCGATGGGCCGTGCACCGTTCTCAATCTTCGTCATGCATTTAGCCAACCAATACGAACCTTCTGCGAGGATCGTCTTCATCTCGCCGCTCTTGAAGAGTTTGGTCGCGAGCGCGGGTCGAACATCCCGCTTGTCCTTGATGGGCTCGATCGCTTCGGGTTACGTCACGGCATGTTGTCATCTGCCACGGGTGGAGGAAATCCAGAAGACTGGGTCGATTTCCTTACCGCATCAGGTGACGTTCCTCCTGGTGTGTACGGAGCCGCATCCCTACAGACAGCACAAGACGATGCAGAGGCAATAGTTGACGCGCTGGCATCTGAGGGAATGACCTTGCCGCTTGTCACGAAGTCCCTCGATGTTCACATCACCAGAGAAGATGACGATGTCGAATTGACCGGGGTGATCGATTCGCTCCACGGCTCAACAGTTCTTGACATTGCCGCCTCATCATCGTTTGCGAACCGTTTTTGTGAGCGATTGGTCGACCTTGTCGTTCTCTCGGTTGCGTCTCCTGAAACACAGTGGCGCCTCTCCATGTACCGAGTGAGCAACACAAAAGCGCGCGGTCGTCACCTCACAGCCTCATTGACTCCATCAGCCGACCCACGTGAGTTACTCGGTGGTTTGATCAAGCTACGTCGAGAGGTTCTCATCCGGCCGGTGCCCCTGTTTGCAGGTGTCGCACTTGCGCAGTGCTGTGGCGGAGATCCGAAAGGGGAATGGGAGGGCAATCAGGCCCGACCGGGTGAACGTGAGCAGACCTTCAACCGTTTGTTTTTTGACTTTGGTTATGAAGAGTTGCTCGACGAGACAACAACCTTGCGTGATGTTGACAGGTGGTTTGCTTCTCTTCTCCGCTCTGTTGAGATCAACGATAGTGCGGGAAAATTGCAGTCCATGAACGAGGTTGCGACATGACCTCAAGCTTGCCATTTGACATCTCACAACCACCAGGCCCCGGTCTTACGGTGATCGAGGCATCTGCGGGAACTGGCAAGACCTACTCCATCGCAGGTCTCGCACTACTTGGTTTCGCAAGGGGAGAATTCAGTCCGCGCGAAGTATGCGTCGTGACGTTTACTGATGCTGCGACGGCAGAGCTTGCAGGTCGACTTCGCGCCCGCATCGTGCAAGGCATTGATGCCCTGATGACCCCGCCCGAAGACTGGGGACACATCACCGACACGGTCGACATCTTGCTGATTGAGCCTGATAGTGATGATGAGGAAGGTCGCCGGTCTCGCCTTGAACATCTCCGACGCGCGCTCACCGAATTCGATGCGATGACCGTGTCGACAATCCATGGGTTCTGTCATCGGTTGCTCACCTCGGTCGGTGTAGCAATCGCTGAAATTTCCTCCGATAGTGAAGACATCAGTGAGGTTGTTCACGATGTCATCCTCGCCGGCCAGCACACGGTCACTAATCCCTCTCGGGTCATCGATGCGGTCAAAACCCGTTTGGCGTTGCCTGATGCTCGCATGGCGACATTCCCTGATGCTCCAGACGAGGTTCAAGCTGAGATCAACGACCTTATTGAGATCATCGAAGCCTCGGTGGACGAGGTGGTTCGTCGACGACGATGTTGGAGGCGTGGCACGTTCGATTCAATGCTTGTCGACACTCGCGATCTCTTATGCGATGAAGTTCGAGGCCCATCGATCATCGCAGAGCTTCGTTCGCGGTTCCGGCTTGTTCTCGTTGATGAGTTTCAAGACACCGACACCGTGCAATGGAAAATCTTCCGGACGGCGTTCATCGAGCAGCACACAGGTATTCCCGCCGTACCTCTCGTCGTTGTTGGTGACCCAAAGCAATCGATTTATCGCTTCCGTGGAGCCGAACTGTCTGCCTATCTCGAGGCAGTTGAGTACGCCGATCAGAATGGCGGTCGGCGTTTTCATCTCGACACGAATTACCGCTCAGACGCCGACATGCTCNTTGCTCTTGAGCACGTGCTTGGGCAGGCGACCTTCGGCGATGATCGGGTTGGTTTCGAGCCTGTTCTAGCCGGCAGAGAGATGAGTTCATATGGACTGAGTGGTGAACAGCCTCCAACGCAGATTCGGTCGATAGANCCTCCACTCGATTCGAATGGCTCCGTCGATGCAGGAACCGCACGTAACTGGGTGCTCGCAGACGTTGTCGCTGAGGTGGTCAGGCTTCTCGATGAGAGCCGAATTACCCGAAAGCATGACGCCTCTGCCGAGGCGCTGCGGCCATCAGATATTGGCATTGTTGTGAAGTCGAACTCCGATGCAGAGCTCTACGCATCGGCTCTGCGGGCGGCCGGCATTCCGGCAGTGACAAGCGGTACCGACTCTGTGCTCGAGTCTCCGGCTGCTCTTCAATGGCGACTTCTTCTGCAAAGTCTGTTGCGTCCGACAGACCTTCGTGCGGCGCGAACGGTTGCGATAGGTGTCTTTGGTGATGTGGATGTCAGCCAAGTCGATGACCTTGAGAGCGAAGATGAGGCTGAGTTGCTAAGTCAGCAGCACCAACGGGTTCGGGCCCTTGCGGTCGGAGGAGTTGCGCACCTGCTTGCAGCGTTGCGCCAAGACGGATACCAACAACGGGCCCTCGCTCGAGTCGGTGGCGAGCGATTGCTCACCGACATTGAGCACATTGGTGAACTTCTGCATCAGAGCACCCGAGGTCGTTCNTGCAGTCCTACTCAGATTGCGGCAGCATTCCAAGAATTGCGACAGAGTTCCTCTAATCGCTCAACAAGTGAGACGCTGAATCGTCGCCTCGATCGTGACGACGACACGGTGCGCGTCATGACCATTCATAAAGCGAAAGGTTTGGAGTTTCCTGTGGTGCTCTGTCCAACCTTGTGGACGACACAGAAAGGCTCTCAGGGGTTACCCCATGCCGAAATGCCCGACGAGGGCGGCAGGCTTCTGAATACCTATTGGGTGGCTGATGGTTCCTCAAGGGCGAAGGCGGTGATGCGTGTCAAAACGTGCGCCGACGCGGAAATCCAAGGCGAAGATCTGCGAAATCTGTATGTCGCGCTCACCCGAGCGCTCCACAAACTTGTGCTGTGGACAGTGCCCGGCTTCTCAAGGGGCACTCGGCCGCTTGCTGATCTTCTTGAGCAGTCATGCGCCGGAGACGTTGCACGACTGGCGTCGGAAATCCCTGAGGCGCTCGAACTGGTTCGCATTGACTCCCGCCCGGCTCGGATTCAACCCGTCGCCGAATCAATTGATGATTCGTCGTTGTTGGTGAGCACCAACGACCGAACCTTCGACGAGCCCTGGAAGGTGTGGTCGTTTACCGCAATCGATCGAGCATTGCAGGCTGACAGCGACCGCTCTCGCCTTGACGTTGACGTGGCACCTCACATTGGCGGACTCGATGAACCTGGCGAAACCACCGAGGAACCCATTGCGGTTGGGCCGAGNGAGATGACGCCGCTCCATGCAATTCCTGGTTCTGCTGCCTTTGGAACGCTGGTCCATTCAGTTCTTGAAGATGTTGAGTTTGATTCGGCATCAGTGACGGCTGACCTCCTCGATCTTTGCCGCGAACGTCTTCGCTACCAGCCCATTGAGTGCGATCCCGAGATCCTTGCGGAGGGGCTGTCAACAATGCTGTTGGCCCCGCTTGGAGGCCCATTTGGTGAGACAAGCCTGAGCACAATTTCTCGAGTTGACCGTCTCGATGAACTCGAATTTTTGTTGCCTCTTCCCAGCACGAGTGCAAGAACAATTGCGGAGGCGGTCGTTTCTCATTCCACACATGACGATCCATTCCGATCATGGTTCCACCAAGTCGCAAATGGTCAGATCGCGGTGCCAATCGCAGGAATGTTGACCGGGTCAATTGACCTCGTCGCAAGAGTTGACGGCTCGTTTTTTATCGCTGACTACAAAACAAATCGGCTGAGTGATGATGCAGAATTCACCACCGCTGAATTGGTCGACGAAATGAATCACCACGGCTACCCACTTCAGGCATTGCTGTACCTGGTTGCCTTCAGGCGTTACTTGCGTCGTCGGGAGCCANGGGTGAACCCAGATGATGTGGTGGCAGGTGCGGCCTACCTATTTGTGCGAGGAATGGACCCCACCCGGTCTGCCAGCGATACGCGCGGTGTGATCTGGTGGCAGCCATCGGGTGAGCTCATCGACGCAGTCGATCATCTGTTCGCGGTAGAGAGGTCGACGTGACACAACTAGAGCGTCGAAGAACTCTGTACGACCACTTCGAACCTTGGGTTCTTACCGAGGCCCTGACACGCCACGACCTAGCGGTTGCCGTTGCGCTCGCCGACATATGCGGTGAAGACGACCAACACCTCATTCTTGCGCTTGCATTCGCAGTCGCTGCGCCCCAGTCAGGCCATACAGCGGTTGATCTGCGGGAAATTCGCGAGCACACATTGGTGAGCGCAGAATCGCGCTCACCAACGCAAGTTACCAATGTCGAGAATCTCCCATGGCCCGAAGATGGAGCCAAATGGCTCGAAGAAGTGTCGAAAAGCCGCCTCGTAACGTCAACCCAGTCGCCGCTGGTGGTTGACCGTGGCCTCATCTACTTGCGACGATTCTTTCATCACGAGGAGCGGGTTGCAGAGCGTCTCAGTGAGCTTGCGCAAGCCTCACGACCAACGGTGTCAAACGCTGACGTCAGCAATATCCTTCATCTTTCCCGAAACCAACAACATGCAGTTGAGGTCTGTGGGCGTGCGCGACTTGGGGTACTCACCGGGCCGCCGGGGAGTGGAAAAACTCGTACGGTCGTCGCCCTTGTCGCAGACGAGTTTGTCACTTCTCCGACGGCACGTGTTGCGCTCGCTGCACCGACGGGTAAGGCAGCAGCCCGAATGGCGGAGAGCGTGGCCGAGTCGATTGATGTACTCTCCGCAGCTGATGATGAACCGATTGTTGCCGCAGCATCTGCCCTTCAACTCATAGTTCCCTCGACAGTTCACAGGTTGCTTGGAGCGAGAGGTTCAGACAGCTTTCGTTACGACGTTCACAATCCGCTCCCGTTCGATCTCATTGTCGTCGATGAGGCATCGATGTTGTCACTGCCACTCGTCGATGCCCTTCTCCAAGCACTGCATCCCACCGCAAGGTTGGTGTTCGTTGGAGATGCAGGCCAGTTGGCGAGTGTCGATGCGGGTTCGGTACTCGGCGACATCGCTGGGGCAGACGGCCCAATCCATACATGCGTAGCTGAACTCACTGAAACCCATCGGTTTCCTGCCGACAGCGTTATCGGCCAATTTTCGAGTGCAGTGTTGCAAGGAGACAGTGATGCGGCAGTACACGTACTTGACGAGGCGGTCGGTACCTCGGCATTGAGCACGTCTGAGATTGATGGAATCGTTCTCGAGATGCTCGAAGAGCCTGCCGATGTCGACCAATTCGTGAGAGACCACGCAGTATCTCTTGTCACAAGAGCTTCTGATGGCGATATCGCAGGTGCGTTACGACAGCTCGACGCATTTCGGGTGCTGTGCGCTCACCGCAGAGGGTCATTCGGGGTCGACGGTTGGAACTTTCGCGCCGAACGACTTCTTGAGCGTGCAGAAGTTCAAACGCGTGGGCACTACCCAGGTCAGCCGATCATCGTCACAGCGAACGACCCATCGAGGCGACTGTTTAATGGTGATGTTGGGGTGGTAGTAAAAGATGAACGTGGTCTCCGGGTCGCATTTCCCAACTCAGACCTTCCGCTGGTCGAGCCAGTTTCGTTGTCAGACCACGCAACAGTTCACGCAATGACGATTCATAAAAGCCAGGGGTCTGAGTTTGACCATGTTGTCGTCGTACTTCCGCCTGATGGTTCTCGACTTGCAACGCGCGAGTTGCTGTACACCGCAGTGACTCGTGCCCGACGACGGGTGACCCTGGTGGGTTCCCGGGCGTCAGTTCTCGCAGCTCTCTCCCGCTCAGAACGCCGCGTGAGCGGTCTTCGCAACCGACTCGAGAGGGTGCAGGAGCACGGCTGATCCTTTAGTTCAATGATGGCCAAGGTCTTCGCTCAAGAAGATCTTCACTCAAGATGACGGCGGCTTGGGCGAACGTGGAAGGCCGAGCAGTCGTTCGCCAACAAGATCTCGTTGCACTTCGCTTGAACCTCCAGCAATGCGCATCCCCGGGGCGTACAAGAACGGTTCCGTATCGTCATTAGTGAGCATTGCATCAGCACCGTGCGTGTCGAGGACAGCACGGCTGAGTTGAGTCTCAAACTCGGTCATCGCAAGCTTCGAGAGAGGGCCCAGCCGTGGGTTTGTGCCCGATCGGTCGAGTAAACGGCGAAGGGCAAACCCTCGATCGCGGAGTTCGGTTCCAGGGTCATCACCCAATCGATCAAGTTGTCGATCGAGTTGAATTGATGCGGCGCCCACCGCCGCCCGCTCATCAGCAAGAACACTTGTCGCAACCTGCCAACCCGAATTTGCATCGCCGATTAGACCTTCAGAGGCAACATAGGCGCCGTCGAGAAACACTTCACAAAATTCTCTGTCGCCGGTCATCTGTCGGATCGGACGAACATCGATCTCAGGCTGGTTCATGTCAATGAGCATGAACGAGATGCCTCGTGCCCCCCGTGAGCCTGGGTCAGTGCGGGCAAGAAGTATTCCCCATTGCGACACTTGCGCAGTGCTCGTCCAAATTTTCTGACCCGTGATGCGCCAGCCGTCACCGTCGGGTTCGGCTTTGGTGCGAAGACTCGACAGGTCTGACCCAGAGCCCGGTTCTGAAAATAACTGGCACCAGATGTTCGATCCATCGATGATGTGTGGGAGGTGGGTATCGACTTGTTCTTGCGTGCCAAATGCTCGAACTGCGCCAGCGGTGAGCACATAGCCTTGGAAATTGGCATAGGGAGCAAGCGCGGCGTGGGCACATTCTTCGTACCAGATGACCGAGTGAGCCTCAGAGAGTCCTTGACCATGATGTGATGTGTTCCAGTCGATTCCTGCAAAGCCTGCTTCGGCGATTGCATGTTGCCACACCTTGGCGTCATTGATAAGGGCCGGAGGAAGAATGGTGCCGTACTCACGACATCCAATGCCGGCATCATTCGACTCGCGCAGAAACTGCTGCACTCTTAGCCTGTAATCGCTGAGGTTCAGGTCGTTGACAGCCACGCAATCACCGTAGCGTTCGGGGTATGTCAAACCCCATTCCGACAACGCCCCCACCACGCGACCCAGATCGCACGATCGAGTTTTTCTGGGACCCGGTCTGCCCGTTTGCGTGGTTGGCCTCCCGCTGGATTGAGGAGGTGCGCTCCGAGATCGACCTAACTGTGGACTGGCGGTTTATTTCGTTGCGACTCATNAACAAAGACAAGGATTACCCCACCCATTTTCCTCCGGGCTACGAATTCGGCCATACCGCTGGTTTGCGGATGCTTCGGGTCGCTGCCCGTATTCGACATGAACTCGGGAGAGACGCGCTTGATCCTGTCGTGACTGCGTACGGGGAGTCATATTTCGACAAGCCGAGGGGATCAGGCATGCGAGATCGACTTTCGACACCTGATCACCTCGTCGAGGTGCTTACCGCGGCCGGCATCGACCTCGACTTCGCAAGTGCAGCTGATGACACCGCGTGGGACGAAATGATCGACGCCGAAGGCGAGATGGCCCTGTCTCGCACGGGTCGAGACGTTGGTACGCCGATCATTTCGTTTGGAGAGGACGGTCTTTCATTTTTCGGGCCGGTGATCTCTCGAATTCCACGGGGCTCAGATGCGGTGAAGTTATGGGACTCGGTGAATACCCTCGCTGCGTTCCCCGGTTTTGCGGAAATGAAACGGTCGTTGCGAGAGACGCCTCAACTAAACATCCTTGGCGGACTTGTTGAGCAACCAGTGGAAGAAGACTGGGAGGCCGGTCACCGTCGCATGAATGATTAGACGACTGTCAGCACAGAAGACCAGTTATTGCATGCGGGAAATACCAGTCTGACTACCCTATAAGGGTGCTGCTCCGAAGAATCATCGTCGTGATTGCGAGCATCACGATGTCGATTGGCATCGTGGCCTTCGCTCTTGGACGTGTGGTGCTCGGAATCGCAGGTTCGGCCGAATCGGTGACGGCAATTGTTGGCGAGGTCACTGACTTGCCGGAAGTGCGGACGGAAGTTGTCGATGAGATCGCGAATCAGTTCGCCTCTGATCCAATGATCAGCCAATACGCCGATGACGAGACGGTTCGCTTAGCAGTCGAAACGGTGCTGTCGAGTAATGAATTTGCTGCGTTTAAAGATGCCGTGAGCGTTGCTGCGTATGACGTCTTCTTCGAAGGCGCGGAGTCAGCCGAAGTTGACGTCAACAAACTTGCCTCGGTGGCCCTCAATCAGCTTGCGGCCATGACCGAATCGAGCGAACTCGCCGAGATAGCAGAAGAGTTTGGAATTGAAGTTGACGAGGGCCTTATTGAGACGGCCGCCGATGAAGTGTTTGATGCGATCGACGAAGGATCGTTACTTGAAGGCATTGAACCAATCGTCCTTGAACGCACGGAGAGCGACATCGATCTTCTAGGTGTCGTCGATTCGGTTCGAATGTGGTCGAACATCGGGCTCGCTCTTGCGGTCGTATCTGCAGCGTTGATGCTCGTGCTATCACCTGCTGCATTTCTTCGCAGATTGCTTCCTGTGGGTGTTGCCTTGCTTCTCGCCGGCGTCGCTCTTTTCGCCGTGAGTCGAATCTCTGGTGTTCTGCCTATCGACGGGGTTGCACGCGTTGACATGATTCGCGCCATCGCCGACAGTCTGGTCGGACGCGTAGCNTCACCGGCCTACACAATGCTTATCGCAGGAGCGGTTGTCGTTGGAGTGAGCGTGAGCGCTCGATTCGTTAGCCGTAAACCTTAAGAGCCAGCCGCGACGATTGCATCAAACTCGGCTTCGGTGAGTGGTATCACCGAGAGGCGGTTACCTCGTGCGAGTAGTCGACACTCTTCGAGCTCAGGCATCGCACGTAACTCGTCGAGAGAAACAAATTTCAAGCGCTTCTTTGGCCCGAGGGTCACCCAGTCCCATCTGGGGTTCTCGGGGGAACTTTTTGGATCGAAATAGTTCGATTCAGGATCAAACTGTGTCGGGTCGGGCTCGGCCTCTTTAACGATCGTGGCGACGCCAGCAGCCCCGGGAGGGGTTGCGTTTGAGTGATAGAAGATGACGAGGTCACCTTTCTTCATTTCGCGCATGAAGTTTCGTGCTTGATAATTTCGAACGCCATCCCATCCTTCGCGTTTTACCTTTATGAGGTCGTCGTAAGAAAATACATAGGGTTCAGATTTCATCAACCANTGGGCCATGTGACCGACGCTAGTTCTCAGCGGTTACCGTCGTCGCCGTTATGTCGATCAAACTCGAACAGGTTCNGATTCCGGAGGAGTTGCCGATTGCGCACTATGCCGANGAACTTGTCGATGCNATTCGAGATCATCAAGTCGTTGTTGTCGCCGGAGAAACNGGATCNGGAAAGAGTACGCAACTCCCAAAACTNTGTCTACGGGCTGGCCGCGGTATGGCNGGCCTCATNGGCCATACCCAGCCTCGTCGGGTAGCCGCGCGCTCGGTTGCTNATCGAATCGCCACCGAACTAGGGGTCGNGTTGGGTTCAGAGGTCGGGTTCTCGGTGCGGTTCAACGATCAGGTCAACGCAGAGACACAGATNCGGGTGATGACCGATGGCATTTTGCTTGCTGAACTCTCTCGAGATCCTGATCTCAGCCGATACGACACCATCATTGTCGACGAGGCGCATGAGCGCAGTCTCAACATCGATTTCATCTTGGGCTATCTCCGGCAGTTGCTACACCGACGTCCTGAACTCCATCTCATCGTCACGTCAGCAACAATCGATACCGACCGCTTCTCCGAGTATTTTGCTGACCACAACGGCAACGTAGCCCCGGTGTTCACCGTTGAGGGGCGGGCCTACCCCGTTGAACTTCGGTATCGGCCGGTTGCTAATGACACTGACCAGGTTGAGGCCATCATCGATGGTGTCACTGAGTTGACCAAAGAGGTCGACGGAGACATCCTCGTTTTTCTCTCAGGAGAACGAGAAATTCACGACACGTCAGACGCACTTCGACAACTTGAGTTACCTCGAACAGAGATTTTACCGTTGTACGCCAGGCTGTCGGCGGCAGAGCAACAGCGGGTGTTCGCTTCTCATCCGGGTCGACGAATCGTGCTGGCGACNAATGTTGCGGAAACATCGATCACNGTGCCTGGGGTGCGNGCTGTCATNGACACCGGTACTGCGCGGATTAGTCGATATTCGCGTCGCTTAAANGTNCAACGACTTCCAATTGAGGACATCTCACAAGCNTCGGCNGCGCAGCGTGCGGGTCGGTGNGGNCGGGTCGCGCCAGGGNTCTGNATCCGTTTATGGGACGAAGGTGANCATGNGNAACGNCCNGAATTNACCGAGCCTGANATTCTTCGTACNAATCTCGCATCGGTGATCTTGCAGATGACCGATCTCAGATTGGGTGACGTGAGTGACTTCCCGTTCATTGAGCCCCCTGAATCGTCAATGGTTCGCGACGGATACCGGCTACTGAACGAACTTGGTGCTCTCACCGAAGGAGACAATGGGGAGTATCGACTAACTCCGATCGGCAAAAAATTGGCGCGGTTACCAATTGACCCGCGCAGTGCTCGCATGATTCTTGCTGCAGAGCGGCATGGCTGTGTGCGTGAGATCTTGGTGATCGCAGCTGCCTTGTCAATTCAAGATGTTCGGGAGCGTCCACGAGAACAGCGAGAACGCGCCGACGAATTACATCGCCGTTTTACCGTTCCCGGGTCTGATCTCATGAGCATTGTTGCGCTTTGGGATTACGTGAAAGAGCAGCAGAAANCCCTGTCGGGCAACGCGTTCCGGCGGATGTGTCGTGATGAGTATCTCAACTGGCTGCGAGTGCGCGAATGGCGCGATCTCTACAGTCAACTTCGGCAAGTCTCCGGACAGATCGGCATTCGACCTGGCGCTGATGCGGGCCACCCCGATCGGGTGCATCAGGCTGTGCTGTCTGGTTTGTTGTCGAACATCGGTCGTCGAGACGACCGCCGGCCGCAACGCGATCGGCGGACACGAGTCGAATATCAGGGTGCTCGGGGAGCGCGATTTGAGGTTGTTCCCGGGTCGGCGATTGGTCGGGCGGGTAGCGAATGGGTAGTCGCCGCTGAAGTCGTTGAAACCGATCGCCTTCGGGCTCGGCGAGTGTCAGCGATTCAGCCTGAGTGGATTGAGCCGATTGCGGGCGACTTGGTCACTCGCTCGTATGGGGAGCCCGAGTGGAACGCAACATCTGGTCGAGCGGTGATTCCAGAGCGTGTCTCGCTCTACGGCCTCGCAATCGTTGAGGGGCGCCGCATCCCACTGTCGGCAGTCGACAAGGTTGCTGCTCGCCAAATGTTTATCGAGAACGCGCTCATTGCTGGTGACGTCGATCAGCGATGGCGTCGCCGCCAACGATTTATCTCTCGGAACCGTGAGCGTCTAGAGGAATGGGAGCAGTTGGGGGAGCGCAGCAGGCGCGGCTCTCCCGGAGGTGTAGGTGATCTGCGTCGTCTGTATAACGATGTGCTTCCCCTAAACATCACATCGACGAGGCATTTCGATCGATGGTGGCGTGACCACCGGTCGACAACACCGCACCTGTTAGATCTCCCTGAATCTGAAGTAGCGACACTCCTTGATGCCGGCTCGCCTGAAGTGTGGGTAGATCGTGATGGCGCCGAGTACATGCTGACCTACCGGCACGACGTGGAGAGCCCCTTTGACGGCGTGACATTACATCTTCCCCTCGTCTCGGTAAATCAGTTCAGTGGAGTGAACCTTGATTGGCACGTGCCGAGTCGTCGGCGCGATCTCGCTGAGGCATTGTTCCGTTCACTCCCGAAAGAGATTCGCCGGCGCCTCATTCCGGCTGCCGACACGCTGTCAGCGGCAATGAATGTCATTGGTGAACCCGACGGTCGACAATTTGCTGAAGCGTTGGCGGTCGCGCTCACCGAGGTCTCGGGAGTTACCGTTGACCATCACCAGTTTGACCTTGGTCGACTAACACCTGACCTCATCATTCACATCGTGGTGAGTGATGCTGACGGTGAAGTGTATGCATTTGGTGACAACTTGTTAAAAATTCGCGACATCGTGCGTCCCCAAGCCCGCCAGATGCTGGCCTCATCGGCCCCGATTGATGAGCGGAGTGGAATTACCGAGTGGGATCTCGGCACTCTGCCTGACGTTTTGGAGTGGACTGACGGCAACGAAATGTTGCGGGCGTATCCGACTTTGCTCGACCGGGGTGACAGCGTTTCGCTTCGCGTCGTCACCGACCCCGTACTTGCCGAGCGACTGTTGCATGAGGGAGTTCGTCGGTTGTTGTTGCTCGCAGCGAGTCCGGCGCGAGGCCCAGTTCGAAGAATGATCGACAATGATCGCCAACTTTGTCTTTCTTTGGTCGGGCTTGGGGTTGAAGCATTTCTCGATGATGCGATCACCGCGATCGCTGACCGCATCATCCATCAACATGGTGTCAGCAGATCGCTACCTGAATTCGAAGTGTTGTGTCAGGCGATGCGGACGGAGTCGCCGTTGGAGCTCATTGACGTCGTGAATAAAGGTCTTACTATCGTTGACATTGCTCGCCACGCAGTTGAGATACTCGAACGCTTGCGAGCCCCCGGAGCCGCGAGCATCCGAACTGATGCCCATGATCACCTCGATCGTCTCGTTGGCCCAGGGATGTTGGCAAAAGTCGGCATCGAGCGTATCGACGACCTCGAGCGCTGGGTGAATGGAATTCGCTACCGGCTTCAACACCTCGCCGGCCGGGTAGAACGTGATCTTGCCGGTATGCGAGAGGTAGCGCCGGTTGAACGTCGCTTCGCTGAGCGATTAGCGGAGTACCCGAACGGCGCGGAGCCAGACACTCTTCAGGAACTCTGGTTCATGATCGAGGAGTTGCGGGTCGCAGTGTTCGCCCAAGAACTCGGAGTTGCGCATCAGGTCAGCGCGGTTCGACTTCTTCGTCAACTGGGGTGAAATGCCAACATGGTGAAATGAATCTCTCAACCATGTCGTACCGCGTCGCTGACGGCGTCGCTCATCTTCGTCTCGACCGCCCTGAGGGGGCAAATGCACTGAACGTCGATTTCGCGAAAGATATTCGGGAAGTGATGATTGCAATCGAACATGATCCGACTGTCAAGTCGGTAGCGGTGACAGCCGAAGGCAAGGTGTTCTGTGCAGGTGGCGACCTGAAAGAGTTCGCATCGCTCGGAGACGAACTCCCCGCAATCGCCTCTGGGCTCGTCACCGACTACCACGCTGCGACCTATCGCATGAATCGAGTTCCGAAACCGTTTATCGCTGGAGTTCGTGGTGCATCAGGTGGTGCAGGTCTGTCGTTCATGTGTGCATTTGATCTCGTGGTTGCTGGTGAGTCTGCGAAGTTTACGGTGGGGTACACCAAGGTAGCGATGACGCCCGACGGAACCTCAACGTATTTCCTTGCTCGCCATATCGGGTTGCGTCGAGCGATGGAACTGACGTTGACGAACCGAGTGTTGAGCGCTCAGGAAGCTCTCGATTGGGGGCTCGTCAACATGGTGGTTCCTGATGAAGATGTCGATTCGACTGCGACCTCACTAGCGGAAAGTCTTGCTGCGGGTGCTTCACGATCAATCGGTGTTGCGAAGCGCCTTATCTACGAAGGTTATGAGTCATCGCTCGAAGAGGCGGGTGAACGCGAAGCACAAGAGATCGTCAAGGCGATGGCAACTGTTGATGGCCGTGAGGGGATCAACGCATTCGCGTCTCGTCGCGAACCGCAATACCAAGGCGAGTGATTCCTTACGAGAGGCGGGCAACCGTTGCTGCGAATTCGTCGATGGTCGACGCAATGATGTCGCCCACCGACCGGACCTCGTCGATACGCCCAGCAACTTGACCTGATAGGGCGATAGCAGCCTCCATGTCACCCCCAAAGTAAAGATCTTTCGCGTTTCCGAAGTCACCGAAGATGTTGTGGTCGGCGTGCGAAAGTCGCTCGGAGCGACCGGTTCGCAATGCGCGTAGCGCAGGGGAGAATTGTTCGTTAAGGAAAATGGTGTCGGTCTCCGCTGCGCTAACAATCTTTTGTTTCCAATTGTCGTGCACTGGCGATTCTTTCGCAGCCACCATCTGTGTTCCCATCTGGACACCTTCAGCGCCTAAGGCGAACGCTGCTGCCATCGTCATGCCGTCGCAAATGCCGCCTGCAGCGATGATGGGCACATCGACGTGGGACCGAATGAGAGGCAGCAGCACCATGGTGGATACCGGCGTCGGGCTCTTAAATCCTCCACCTTCCCCGCCTTCGACGACGAGACCGTCAACTCCGGCTTCGACGGCTTTCAGGGCAGCCCGTAACGTGGGAACTACGTGGTAGACGGTAAGACCGGCGGCCTTCAATGTTGCTGTGTACTTCGTCGGTGACCCGGCAGAAGTGGTGACGAATCTGACTCCCTGCTCGATGACAAACTCGGCGATCGCAGGGTCTTTGACAAACGCTTGAGCGATATTGACACCGAATGGCTGATCGGTGAGATCTCTCATTCGCTTGATCTCTTCTTTCACGGCGTCGAGTTCCCCAGATGAAGTCTCGATGATGCCACAGGCACCGGTTGCGGAAACCGCCGATGCGAGTTGGCTTCGCGCGATCCATCCCATCGGTGCTTGCACGATTGGTACCGAAACTCCGAGGTCTTTGGTGACTCGATTTCTTTCAGGGTCGAATGCTGGATGCATTGGTCAGCCTTTCACGGAACCGGTGGGCAGTTCGCAGGACGGAGCGCTACTGAACGAATAGTAGGGGTAGTCGGTCAACTGAGTGATATCGACAAATTTCAGCCGTCGAATTGCTGCCCGGGCCTCGGTGGCCGATCAAACCAATTACCAGACGGAATCGGCGTGAGATCAAGACCAGTTCCGTAGGCATAGGCCCAACATCTTTTGCCGTTCTGCGTTGTCACCTCGACTCGGGTGTAGAGGCCGTCAACTGTGTCTTCTTCAATATCGAGTTCCCGAAGCGCCTCATCGATTGCATCGATTCGAAGGGAGTAGCAACGACCCAGAATGAGCGTTGTCGCAGATTCGTCAAATACTGCTGCTGGGTAATCGAGACCGGTGTCATACAGCAGTCCAGCGACAGCGTCAGACGTCCCTTCTCCGGTCACGTAACGTTCGAGAAGGGGCCACCTTACGTCTCCTGGAAGCAATGTTCCGTACACAAAGAGATCGGTGACCACATGCGTAACCTAACGTTCTTGCGCCTGTCGGTGCGCCGTCGCTGCGAAACCGATCAGCGCTGCAGTGGTCGAGGTGATAGCGGATACGGCGTTGGCGACTGTCTTGTCTCTCAAGAGATCGATAGGTACGTGGGCTACATCGGGTTTATGAATAGCCGTGTCGACGACAGATTGGCTCACTGAAGCCATCACCGCGAAGCGTTACAGTATCGGCCGGTGAAACCTCCGACTGGTACCTTCGTTTCTTGTGACTTCATCTCTACATGTGCAGGCTATTGAGACCGACGGGAGCCGCTATGCAAATCGCGTCACGATGGGTTCCCATTCGTTGATTAGTGACGAACCAGAGCGTCTCGGCGGAGAAAATCTCGGACCCAATCCGTTTGAGTTGCTGGGCGCCGCTCTCGCAGTGTGCACCTCGATGACGATTCGAATGTACGCCGAGCGCAAAGGCTGGGATGTTCAGAACCTCGAGGTAACTGTGGATCACTCACGGGAACGCGGTCACGAGACCTTTACTCGAACCATTTCGTTCAACGGTGCGCACACTGAAGAGGAACGTGAGCGGCTCATCGATGTTTCTCACCGATGTCCAGTCCACAAGGTGATGGAAGGGTCGGCAACCATCATCACTGAGACGAGCACAACACCTACACAATGACCTCGCTGAGCGAGTCGATATCGGTGCTGTCGGGACGCGACTCCTGGCATACACCTGCTGCCGCAGGCATCCCAGAAATCCGGATGAGCGACGGCCCTGCAGGGGCCAGAGGCACGTCATGGACAGGGCCTCGGTCCGCAGTCTTCCCCTGTGGCAGCGCTCTCGGCGCAACCTTTGACCCGAGACTTATTCAGGAGGTCGGTGTTGCGCTTGGCAATCAAGCCCGATCGAACTTGATGCGCGTCGGTTTTCATCGTGGCTATCTGACCGATGGGAAATCCCGCACGGTGATCACGTCATCGAACTTGGGCGTTCAGCTGGCGACGTCGTCGAGATCGGGCGTCTCACCATTTGATGATGCCTGTGTTCGAACACGAACTGCATTGATCTCGGCTGCGAACAACGTGATCGCAGCATGAAATGAAATCCACGCCGTAAGTGCAAGAACAGATGCAAACGCTCCGTAGACGCCCTGTGCTCCCGATAGCAACCGGGCGACGATCGAAGTGCCCGCAAATTGCAAGAGCGTGAAACCGAATCCTGCGAGGACGGCTCCCACACGAACCATATTCCATGTCGCTGGGGCAGCGGTGAGATACCTGAACATCGTTCCGATGATTGCAGTGTTCACCGCAACGGTGCCGAGGGCGATCAGCGACTGGCTGATGAAGCCGATTTCGGCGTAACCAGCGATACTCGTGAGAACAACAGTTCCAACTTGCCCAGCTGCGATGACGAGAAGTCCGACGAGTCCGTGGACTCGCCGAATGACGAGGTTGTGTCGCTCATCGAGAGGAACTTCCCATATATCGTCGAGGGCGTTCTGTAGCGCAACGAATGCTCGCGTTGCGCCCCAAAGAGCGCCGACAACGCCGATGGCGATTGCGAGCGAACTGCCGGTAAGTCCGCCAGTTTCGACGAGAACCTCACTGCCAATCACCGGAATTTGAGCGACCGCAGTATCGACGATGTCTTCTCGAAGTGACGGATTGTTGTCGAGCACGAAGCCGAGCACCGTCGTTGCGAGGAGAAGCGCAGGAAACAAAGTAAGGAAGCCGTAGTAGGCGATGAGGGCTGCTGCGTTCGCTGATCGATGTTGCTGGTAGCCGTGGGCACTGCTCACGAAAAGGTCACCGAACGGGTGTTGACGAAGACGGCGAACCGCTCCTAGATCAGTCCAATGTGGAAGTCCCAGCATCACAGCGTCCAATCGATCGGTTGTAGACCCGCTTCAGTGAGAGCCTCATTCGAGCGAGAAAACGGTCGCGAACCGAAAAATCCGTTGTGCGCAGAAAGGGGCGAAGGGTGTGCTGACTCAATCACGGTGTGCCGGTCGGTGTCGATCATGTTGCGCTTCTTTCGAGCCGATGCCCCCCAGAGTATGAACACCACAGGAGACGGTTTGTTTGCAACGACTTCAATCACACGGTCGGTGAATCTTTCCCAGCCTTTTCCCTGATGCGACGCGGCTTGATGCGCTCGAACTGTCAGCGTGGTGTTCAGTAGTAGGACACCGTTCGATGCCCATCGCTCGAGCGAGCCGTGACTGGGAATGTCCACGTCGACATCGTCGGAGAGCTCTTGGTGGATGTTTCGAAGCGAAGGAGGTTTCGGCACACCGTGTCGTACCGAGAAGCACAGACCATGGGCTTGTCGTGGCCCGTGGTAGGGGTCTTGTCCGAGAATGACGACCCGGGTATCAGCAAACGAAGTCAGGTGTAGAGCGGCAAACACTTCAGGCTGCGGAGGGTAGACCTCATGGTGCGAACGTTCATGTTGGACGAACGTCATCAGGTCTGACCAATATGGCTC
>PBWL01000013.1 GCA_002727235.1 Acidimicrobiaceae bacterium | reverse complement strand
GATCACCTCGACAAGGTTGGGTCGAATGCTGCTCCGGTGCCCGCACCGGCCCCCGCCCCAAGTCCCGCAGCGGCCCCAGCCCCGGCACCGGCGCCAGTCCCAACTGCCCCTGCAGTTGCAGGAGCCCGTCAAACAGTTGTGCCGCTGTCAAAAATTCGTCAACTGACCGGCGACCATATGGTTGCCAGCAAAGCAACATCGCCGCACGTCCTCAGCATGGTGGAAGTCGACTACGCAAACGTCGACCGCGCAAGGTCAGCGGTGAAAGATGACTTCCGAGCCGCCGAAGGATTTTCTTTGACATACCTCCCGTTTATCGCACGGGCGCTCGTTGACGGTCTGCAAGAATTCCCTCACCTGAATGCAAGTGTCGTCGGGTCTGATCTTGTCGTGCACGGCTATATCGACCTCGGTATCGCAGTCGATCTCGACTACGAAGGACTGATCGCTCCAGTGATTCGAGGGGCCGAGACGAAGCGTCTTCGAGCGATCGGTCAAGAGATCAACGACCTCGCCGATCGCGCCCGAAATCGACGCTTGAGCCCAGATGAGATCCAGGGTGGAACCTTCACCATTTCCAACAACGGATCTGCAGGGTCGGTGCTCACGATGCCGATCATTAATCAACCCCAGGTCGGTATCGTCTCGACCGATGCAATTGCGCGTAAACCTGTCGTCGCAAATCTTGCAGACGGCGGCGAAGCGATTGTGGTGCATCCCGTTGGAAACCTCGCCATGAGTTGGGACCACCGTGCATTCGACGGAGCGTATGCGGCCGGTTTCTTGCGTCGCGTAAAAGAGATCTTGGAAACACGCGATTGGATGGCAGAACTCTGAGCGACACGCTGTGCCCGCTCCGGGTGAGATGGCTTGGGCGCGTTCCCTATGCCGAAGCGCTCGAACTTCAACGCGGCTTCCATCGAGGAAGCGATTCTCATTTGTTGCTCGTCGAGCACGAGCACACCTTCACCTACGGACCACATGCGAATCTGGCTGAACATTTACGCTGCACGCCGGAAGAGGTTGGTGCCGAACTTATTGCGGTAGATCGAGGCGGTGACATCACGTACCACGGCCCTGGTCAGCTGACCGGATACCCGATTCTTTCGCTCGCCGCCGGGGCAGGTCCGCTTCGACATGTTCTCGCGGTCGAAGAGGTCCTCATCAACGCATTACGTGAACTCGGTGCAAGCGACCCCGGTCGCCTCCGCGGTTATCCGGGTGTATGGGTCGATGCCTCATCGGCGAATCCGCGCAAAATTGCGGCTATTGGTGTTCGCGTCGCTCGTAAGCGAACGTTGCACGGCTTCGCTCTCAATGTCGCCACCGACATGGCCTACATGCGGGAACACATCGTTGCGTGCGGCATCCCTGATCGTCCCGTTACCTCGCTCGCCGAGGAGGAGCTCGCGGTGTCAATGTCAGACGTCGTGGCAGCAGTTTCGCGTGCAGCCGAAGCGCAGTGGGGAAGTGGTGGGGTCGACCGGCAAGATGTCCAGTGGCAAACATCGGTGACCGACCTCTCGTTGTTCTCACGAGGCGCCGGCCCCGGTGAGCCTGTGCGGTTGCGCTCTCGTGCTCGCTCCGCTGGTCTCGACGACGGCTTGCCTCTAGAAGAGCGAAAGCCAGAATGGTTGCGGACAGTTGTGCGCCATGGCTCCGAAGTGTTGGCCACGAGAAAAGTGCTTCGCGATCACAACATGGTCACCGTATGCGAAGATGCAGGTTGCCCAAATCTTTCCGAATGCTGGGCTGACGGAACGGCGACATTTATGGTGCTCGGAGATCGTTGCACGCGGGCCTGCGGTTTCTGTCTCGTTGATACCTCGAAACCCGACGGCATCGATGCTGGCGAGCCTCGCCGAACCGCAGAAGCAGTCGCAGCGCTCGGGCTTCGACATGCGGTGTTGACGATGGTTGCGCGCGATGATCTGCCCGATAGCGGCTTCAGTCACGTCGCCCAATGCATTGAGCACATTCGTCAGCTGAATCCCGACACGACCATCGAGACGCTTGTGTCGGACGGAGCGGGTAACGGCGAGGCGTGGAGAGCGCTGTTTGCCCAGCGGCCCGATGTGGTGAATCACAACATCGAAACAGTGCAGCGCCTACAGCGTGTGGTGAGACCGTCAGCCAGTTACGCAAGAAGCCTTGCATTTCTCGCAGCAAGTAAGGCCGAAGGGCTCCTCACCAAATCAGGGCTCATCCTCGGGTTAGGTGAATCAGCGGATGAAATCAACTCAGTGCTCGCCGACCTTGCGGCCCTTGAGATCGACATCGTGACGATTGGGCAATACCTTCGGCCGACATCACATCACCTTCCGGTTGCCCGTTGGGTCGAGCCTGACGAGTTTGCGAAATGGAAACAGGTCGGAGAGTCGATGGGTATCCGACATATCGAGTCGACCCCGCTGACGCGGTCGAGTCACCACGCCGCCGAATCAGTAACGGCGGTTCAACTTTCTCTGAGCCGTGCTTCAGTTGTTGACCGCACTACTGCTTGACTAGAGCTATGAGTTCAACGCCTCACTCAGCCGAAGAGTTCGCCTCTCGCCTCGCTTCGGTGAGAGCACGCATGGAGGAAAAGCACATCGATACGGTGCTGCTGTCAGTGGGACATGACCTGCCATATCTCACTGGGTACACCGCAATGCCCCTTGAGCGCCTCACGATGCTGGCCGTCCACTCCACCGGAGTTCCTCTGCTCTTCGTGCCTCGATTAGAGGCTCCTCGAGTTCAGGCAATGCCGGGCTTGTTCGAGCTCGTGCCGTGGGACGAAACCGTTGAGCCGCTTGATCTCGTTGCACAAGACTGTTCTGGCAGCTCGACCATCGCAGTTGGCGACCAGACATGGGCCCGGTTCATCATTGGCCTGACCCACCGGTTGCCTGGAGTGCGTTGGGAGCGTGCCGTTGAGGTCGTTGGCGATTTGAGAATGCGGAAATCAGAAATTGAAATTGCAGCATTGCGGGCCGCGGCTCGAGCCGTTGATGAGATCGCAGGCGAGTTGCAGTCTGGGGCGATTCCCCTCATCGGACGCACCGAAGCAGAGGTGTCGGCAGATCTGTCTCAACGCATTCTCGATCGGGGTCACCAGAAAGTGAACTTCG
The DNA here is from genome assembly GCA_002727235.1 of Acidimicrobiaceae bacterium. GTDB lineage: Bacteria > Actinomycetota > Acidimicrobiia > Acidimicrobiales > Ilumatobacteraceae > Casp-actino5. The sequence continues at coordinate 3,471 of PBWL01000013.1, read as the reverse complement.
CAATCGTTGCCGCAGGAGAAAACGCAGCAAGCCCGCACCATCACCCCGGTGACCGGGTCATTCAGCCTGGAGAAGTAGTGCTGTGCGACTTTGGTGGCACGATGGACGGATATTGCTCCGACATCACCCGATGCGTCGTCACTGGTGACATCCCCTCTGATGTCGCTGCGGCATATGGCGTGCTGATGGAAGCGCAGGCCGCAGGGGTCGCTGCCGGTATCAACGGAGTTGCGTGTGAAGAAGTTGATGCTGCCACCCGACAGATCATCGCTGACGCGGGGTATGGAGAGTATTTCGTGCATCGAACCGGNCACGGGATTGGCATGGAAGAGCACGAAGACCCCTACATGGTCTCAGGAGACTGTCGGGTTGTAGAGACCGGCTTCGCCTACAGCGTCGAGCCTGGAATCTATATTCCAGGCAAGTGGGGTCTGCGCCTCGAAGACATTGTGGTCGCCACCGATGATGGCCCGATAAGCCTAAATGAGGCTGATCACAATCTTCACGCAGTTTGATCGTTTACGTTCCGCCGATTGAAAACAACTCGCGATTAACGGTTGTCGAATANTTNGTGAGCTCGATNAGAAGGTCAGGCCCGGCGTAATGGGCAAGAACTCCCTCATCGGTTGCGCAGTAGACCTTCGTTCCCCCCACCACAGGCACTGAGACACAATTGACCTNGGTGTTGGCAAATTCAGCGAGATATGCCTCGCTTGGACCGATATTTCGACTTGCGTCGATACGCAGACGCTGCTCAGTTGCCCGAGACCAAAATTGGTGAGTGACCTGAAGGTCGCTGACNTTTGTGTCATCGAGGCCTTGGGAACAACTCGAAGATGCNAGGTCACANGTTCGAGTGCGGCCAGTTTCGATCAAGTANCGAGTGTCACCAATCGTGATCGACCTCTCTTGCTCNCCTTGCGTCACNNTCGCCGTTGCGGTCGTATTTCCGTAGTTGACGTTGATGCGATATGAGGCNGTGAATTCCGCTGAATCAACGAGAGCAAATGTGTCGAGCAGAGAAACAATATTTACGTCGCCAACGGGAAGATCTTCGACGAGAGTAGGCCGCGGGCCGAGTGCACATGCGGAGAGCGCGATGCTCGAGCAGAGCACGATGATAAAAGTCGATGGGGTGTTAGAAGAAAAGATTGAGCCAGTGGTCATAAAGGGTTCCGTAAGTTAGCTGTTGCGGTAATCACACGATTCTGAATCGGAAATCACACAGACCGATACACCGCTACCTGACAGCTCGCGTCGCAGAAACCGAGTGTTGACCGGTGTGAGCGAGGGATCACAAGGTGCGTGCCCGACGTCGCACGATTGCGGTAAGCGCTACTACTGCGCCAAGCATGCCGCTTGCCATTGCGAGCACAAGGAAGTTGTTGGTGTTGTTGCTTCCGGTAGCGGGAAGCAGCACGATCGTCCCAGTGAAATAAGCCAGAGTGCTTTCTTCGACACTTACAAGGGAAGGAGGTCGATACACGTCTCCGCCTAGCGAGAACGAGACCCCTGGGGTGCCCACGTTTCCAGTGTTGATACTGCCAACTCGGATCGCCGACGTCGTAAAATCATTATTGGGGATAGCACCATCAGCGCCAAACCCTAGATCTGAGAGCGTGATCGATCCCATGTTGTCGAACCCTGGCGCCGCAGGGTACTCATCGGTAGAGCTACCGGCAATAAGCGTCGTGCCATCCCATGATGCAGCGACCGAGGTTCCCTCAGTGGTGATCGTGACGGCAGCTTCGAATGGAGAGGCATCAACCCACGGCGTGTAGCACCCGTAACGGCAGAGCGACTCGAAAGCGTCACCCTGAGATAGCAGATAGTCGATGACACCATCACCATCAAGATCGATGGCAAGCGAATCGTCGAACGACCCTCCTACCTCGATTGTGAAGGTGAGAGCACTGAGGCTCTCCCCGGCAAGCCCTTGGTACCTCAACGCTTTCGAGTCGTACTGCTGGTCCCCGGCCTCACTTTCTGGTGCTGAGTGCCCTGGTAGCTCCCAGTTCTGCCCAGTGGCCACCGTGATCTCAGTGATCAGTGCTCCGGGACTCGATGCTGCCTGTGCCTGCGCTGAGATAACTGTTTGGTTCAGCCCTTCAGCAGGAACGACGCTGGACGTGCAGACAGTGGACATGCCGACTGCCAGTTCATCGACCGGACAGTTCACACTGTTACCTGTGTCATCCTCGACCGACAGGTCAAACAAGTAGGTGTCGCCGGTGTTCGAAACGGTGTAGCTCAACGCTGCCGGAATGTCAGCGTCAAGCGTGGCTGCTCCTGGGCCACTTGCATCAGTGGTCACCTGCCCTTCAATGTTTGCCTCAATGGTGAGCGCCGGGCCCTCTGATGCTTCAGTGACGTCGAACACCTCCGCTGACCCCTGCCCCGACGGGAGAAACAAAAAACCGCCAAGTAACGACGACAGCGACACGCCGAGTTTGAGAAAAATAGATTTCATTCTCGTTGAATCTAGATTCAACGAGCCCGTGGAAGCAACATTGAGACAGATGGCTTGAGTTATCAGCCTCACGGCCTGTTGAGGAGAAGTCACCGCGTGACTTCGCGAAGAAAAGACCGGGCCGCTACTACCGTCGAGCCTTTCTCGCAATGTCGGTGAGGGGCACCATGTGCTGTGTTCAATCTCAGCGAATCAGAACCTTTTCTTCTAACGGATCGGGTTTTTTCTTCTAAGACCCCTTGGCGGAGAGGGTGGGATTCGAACCCACGGAAGGTTGCCCTTCACACGCTTTCCAAGCGTGCCGATTCGGCCGCTCTCGCACCTCTCCTAATTGTGCTCTTGCACGATATCGGCGGGTAGCGTGTGATCGTTCTCGCACGTCGGGCCCCGGCGGGTGAGGTGACGGTCGGGTCCTGTGCGACGGGCGCCCGTGAATCAGGTCAGGCCCGGAAGGGAGCAGCCTTCAGCGGCATCGCTCGTGCGCCGCAGATCGCCTGGCCGTCGCCTCAGCCGACGGGGCCTCGGCGCATATTCGGCGACTTATCCGCGAAATGGCCTCAGGCCATCTGCGGGAACGGTGCCGAGACGACCGGCTTGGAAGTCTTCAAAGGCTTGCTGCAACTCTGCTCGGTTGTTCATAACGAACGGCCCGTACTTCGCAACCGGCTCACGAATTGGCTTGCCGCCGAGCACATACAGGTCGAGGTTTTGTGTTTCTGATGCGGTGAAGGTCAACGACTCGCCAGCATCGAATACGGCGAGTCGACCGGTCTGCATCGGCACATGCTGGGCTCCTACTGAACCCGCGCCACTGAGCGTGTACGCCAACGCGTTGTAGGCACGATTCCAGGGCAGTACCACCTGGTGACTTGCCGACACGGTTACATGACAGATGGTGATAGGAGTGTGAGTTCCACCTGGCCCTTCATGGCCATCGATAAGGCCAGCAATGATTCTGATGAGCGACCCGGCATCATGAGAAGTCGCAAGCACCACATCGG
>PBWL01000012.1 GCA_002727235.1 Acidimicrobiaceae bacterium | reverse complement strand
ACATCACCCTCGATGAAGCTCGCTGCCGTCACTGAGCGCATCGCGCGCCATCCCTTCAGGCCGAATCCTCCATCGAGTGGGAAATCGTTATCGTGGCCGACGAAATACGACAGGGCACCGTTCTTGGTCGATCGGAACGTCTGCTCACCGCTCGCCATTGTCGGCTTGAACAATACGGGCCCGAATCCATAGCCGTACGCATCATTCAACATCTGCTCAGCAACTGCCCGAGCCGCATCGAAACCGTCTTCGTCAAACGCGCGAGAAATGTCGATGAGAGCATTTCCCCAGCCCGCTCGGGCCTCATCCAATTCGGATTCTGTGATCGACATTGTGCTGCGGCTCTCCTTACCAGTGGGGTGGATCTGCTGGCAGGGTAGCCACAGCGATGATGACCACCAACGCCGTGGCTGCGCACACACGCTGTGCATGGCGTTCCACCGGTCACTATTTCAACCAGACGAGTTAGGGATGCAAGGCTGGCTGATGTTTTGCGAAGCCCCGAAGGCCACTATCAGACGTTGCCTTCGGCCTCAGCGGACGTCTTCCGGTTGGCCGGCGCTGAGCGGATTAATTTTTTAGTGGATCCCACCAGCGTTCAGCAATGGCTGTGAAATTGGGTTGACCGGTCGTCACAGTGACCCCGCCATCTACAACAAGGTTGTGGCCAGTGATATAACTCGCGTCATCGCTCGCCAAAAATGCGACCGCAGCAGCTATTTCTTCAGGCTTCCCCATACGCCCTTGGGGAACGAGTCGTTGATATTCAATTTGGGCTCGTCGGCTTGCAACAACGTCAGCGACCAACGGAGTTTCAACGCCTCCTGGGCACACTGCGTTCACACGAATATTGTCCCGCGCATGGTCGGCGGCCATAGCCTTAGTCAGATTTACCACAGCCCCTTTAGCGGCGTTATAGGCAGGAATTCCCCAGTCCCCGAAGAGCCCCGAGATTGAAGCGGTGTTGACGATAGCTCCGCCACCCTGAGCTCTCATCACAGGAATAACAGCGCGGCAGCCGTACATCACAGAACTCAAATCAACATCAATAATTCGCTTCCAATGCTCGTCGCTTAGCGAGTCGACAGTGCCAGTGGAAACGATCCCAGCATTGTTGAAAAGGACGTCTAGTCGACCAAAACGTTCAACAGTCGCTTTGACCATGTCGTCTACAGCCGACGAATCAGCGACATCGACTTGGAAAGTGTCAGTCATTGCTCCTAGTTCGATGGCCAGCTGCTCGGCGCCCTCACCATCTAAATCAGCAATCATTACCTGAGCTCCCTCAGCAACGAGACGACGCACGGATGCGGCGCCGATTCCTGAAGCCCCGCCAGTCACAAGAGCTACTCGATTTTCAAAACGATTCATAACGGTGTCCTTAATGATTGGGCTAGTTTTAGAAGACGGGGAATACGGCCGGCCCACCAACTCGTTCAGACCGGGCGAGCGCGTAGACGACCTTCCAATCACCATGAACATGGCGGGCGATACTGCCGATGATGTCGATCACGATCGACACTCCCAACGGGTCGGTGTCGGGTCGTGGCTCGCCCACACTGACCGAGAGATCATCAAGATGGAGCAAGACCTCTATCAGCCGTGTTCGACAGAAGTCGTCGAGGGTCAGCATGCGGCCGCCCAGCGCGCCAACAAGGCGGTCAGCGGGTTCATCGGCCAATCGGCGACTGAGCTCGGTTGCAAGGTCAGCGCACTTTGTGGCTGTTGCCTTGTGGCCGATTGCTGACTCATCCGCTGAAACCTTCTTGACCTGTTCGTGTATCGGGGAGTCCACCGCAGCATGAAAGTACGTGACCGGAGTGAGCAGGTCGCCTTCAGGTTGAGCATCGACCGGCGTGCGGTCGAGGTAGGCGACGGTGGCACCGGCTGCTCGCACGAGGTGAGCTGCCAAACCGCCGACCGTCATGCCCTCGAGCGCCGATGGTGTATCCCACGCAACACCAACCGAAGGTCGATTCATCAACTCTGCAGCGGCCTCGACCGCTTCGACCACCAATGAACGCACGACAGCGGAGTCGTTCGCAGATGAGGCTGGCGGAGATTCGTTCATATGGGCACGCTAGCCGAGGCGGTTTGAGACCGAGATTAGCGGCGGGTAGCAGGAATCTGGAGAAGTTGAAGAAAGACGTCAGAGGTTCGAGTCTCTCCGCACAGATACATTGAAGTGACCGACATCGGTAAGGTTCAGATGGTGAGACGCAAAGCGGTTCGTGTGGTGGCTTCGGTACTTCTGGCGGTGTCAGTCGCAGCGTGCGGGCCATCAGCCGAGACCAGCGATGGTGATGTCGAAACCACAACGCCTCGTACAGAAACCACCGCAGCATCTGTGGCTGAGCCAACCCTTTCAACCTCGGAAAGTGAAGACACAGAAGAATCAGCGGATGGCGCAGACAATGGCGGAGAGGCAACTGGATCCGAGGCATCGGCCGCTGAGGCCGCTGAGACCTCCTCGGAGAGCAGTGGAAGTTTTATCGAGTTGCTCAGAGAAGACATTGAAGGGCAGCAAGAGTATTTCGACCTGAATTCCGTTGGTGGTTCTGGTGAGTCAGCCTTACTGCAAGCCGGTTGTGAAGTAGTCGGCCAAAACACTTGGGTGTGTCCAGACGAGGTAGATCTGTCGGGGGCGGACCTTTCAGGAATGAACCTTCGGTTTGCTCGAATGAATCAAGCATTGCTGTTTGGTGCCGATCTGTCGGGCGTTGATGCAACGGGGGCAAGTTTCACGGATATCTACGCTCCGAACGCAAACTTTTCGGGTGCCACCTTTACTGGAGCATCCCTCGACTCGGCCACGTTGTACTTTGCGAACCTTTCAGCGGCCGACTTTTCGAAGGCCCAGATGGATTCCATCTCGTTGTCGGGCGCTGACCTCACTGGTGTAAATCTCGCTGACAGTAATCTGGTCGGCTCGTATCTTGAATATGCAGATCTTTCCAATGCTGATGTGACAAACGCATCGATCGACTCCGCAGACGTAGAGGGGACGATCTTCTCGAACGCAGATTTCACTGGGGTTGAGATCCCATATCGCTTAAGCGATGACGATTTATCAGACGTCATTGGCCTTGGCGCCCCAGGCGAGGTCGCACTTGATTCCGGAGCAGAAGCATGGGAACGAGCGCTGGCCGAAGCGNGTTGCACAAAGAGTCTTGGGGGAGTTTGGGATTGCGCTTACCTTGATCTGGGCAACATCGACCTCGGAGGCGCATCACTTGACCACGCCAATTTCTTCCTGACGGAAATGGATGGAGCGATCCTTGATGGGGCTTCTCTCCAGATGGCAGTACTTGATAGTGCATCTCTCATCGGAGCATCGCTAGTAGGAGTCAACCTCACTGGAGCTNATCTTGAGGAAGCCGATCTATGGCAGGCCGATGTGTCGTTCAGCAATCTATTTCGCGCCTCTGTAGATGACGCCAATTTCTACGAGGCCGACCTGTCATCTGCGGCTCTGCAGGGAGCGGATCTCTCTGGCGCCGAACTTGGGCTTGCCCAAATGGTTGCCGCGGATCTCTCTTATGCCGATCTTCAATCTGCCACTCTTGACGATGCCAATCTTCAATACGCCAATCTGACACGCGCCAATCTCGAGGGTTCTTACTGGTCGTACTCCGACCAAGAAACAGCCGCTTCACAACTTTCATGGATCACGTGGAATGAAACCATCTGCCGCGACGGCACTCCGAGTAGCGAGGAGAATCCTCGCTGCTACTGGGACATTGAGTTGGAAGAAGATCGATGAGCAAACTGAGGTATTTGCTGGCAGTGTGGCTGCGGGAGCACGAGTGAATAAACGCTCCGCTGACAAAGGACCAAGCAGAATATCGTTGTGGGTCTTTCGAGATATTCCATCGACGAATCTCTCAGAGTGCCCACCGTTTGATTGAGAGCACAGNAAGGACCCCACATTCATGCAAGGAATTCAGTTGTACCTCGTCGTAGGAGCGGCGATTGCAAGCGCCCTGGTCGGTGGCGTGTTCTACGCCTTCTCCTCGTTTGTGATGGCAGCTCTNCAGCGNCTCGAGCCCAANGACGGGATGACCGCAATGCANGCGATCAACATCACTGCNGTTCAGCCCGGCCTCATGGTGCCCTTTTTTGGGACCACNTTGGCCCACATCGCNGTGGCNATNACGGCAATCAGCAATTGGGAAAACAGCGTCTCNGCCTGGCTGTTGGTTGGGTCNTTNAGTTNNGTNNTNGGNACCTTTGCTCTGACCGCGGTNTACCACNTTCCACGAAACAACGCNCTTGCCGANNCCGCTATCGATGATCCNAATGCCCCCCATGTTTGGCANCNATACCTNGNTGAATGGACNAGAGGAAATCACCTCAGNGCGGCAGCGTCGATNGTGGCGGCGACTGNCCTGACGATNGCAATCGTCAACCGCTNANGATCTGCGGGCAGNNNGGGCTCACNACCTTTTCCTCNTCATTTNCGTTTTCTTTNGACGTCGGATGACGNTTNGCGNCNCGCGCCANCCNATCGGTGGTTCGTTTTNTCCCGANNGGTATTGGCATCNTCNGCAGAAGGAGCCATGGCTTAGGCTGACGTTATGGTCCCCGCAAATCTTTCTTTTGAAGTCGGCGACCATAGGCAGTTGGCGAGTTGTGAACTCAGCTGAGACCCGAGTACTTGACGAAAAGATGGCTTGGCGGACCTTGCTACTAAGCGGTCTTGCGGTATTTGCCACGTTTCTCGACACATCAATTTTGTTCGTTGCCTTCCCGGACATCGTGCGCTCATTTCCGTCGGCAGAATCGACTCAACTGTCATGGGTCATTAACGCCTACACGATTGCATTTGCGGCTCTTGTCGTGCCATCGGGCAAGATCGCAGACCGAGTCGGTCACAAACGATCATTTCTCTCGGGTTCACTTCTCTTCACCTCTGCCTCGTTGTTGTGCGCTGCAGCTCAATCTCCATTCGTCTTGATCTTGTTTCGAGTCATGCAAGGTGTGGGTGCCGCTGTCCTGATTCCAAGTTCGCTTGCCCTCGTCATTCGCGCGTTTCCAAGAGAAAAGCTTCCGGTGGCTGTCGCGATCTGGGGAGGAATCGGCGGTGTGGCCGGAGCCCTCGGGCCTTCACTGGGAGCCGTTCTAGTTGATGCTGCAAACTGGCGGTGGGTATTCCTCGTGAACTTGCCTGTTGGCCTGATCACCATCTGGGGTGGACGGATAATTCTTCGTGAATCTCGTGACGAGACCATGAAGATTCCTTCATTGAGTGGAGTGTTCTTATTCGCAGGGTCGGCGGCGATGCTGTCGCTCGGCGTTGTACAGAGCGAAGACTGGGGCTGGGCAGATAACCGCACCCTTACATCGCTGATAGCTGGTGGTGTGTTACTGACGGTGTTTTGGTTTCATCAGCGTCGTAGCGAGAGGCCTGCCCTTGACCTCGATCTTTTTGGAATCCGAAATGTTGCGTGGGCGAATCTTGCGATGTTTGTCTATGGGGGCGCCTTCGCAGCGATGTTTTTTGGTTCGGTGCTGTTCCTCACCGATGTGTGGGGGTGGTCGATAACCGCTGCCGGATTCGGTGTGGCCCCTGGTCCGTCATTGGTGGCACTTCTCGCACCGAGAGCAGGAAAACTTGCGGCGGTTGTAGGGCAGCGCCCGCTCCTAGTTGCGGGAGGCCTGCTATTTGCGTTATCGGGTTTACTCCGAATCTTGATGCTTGGTGCTGAACCGAACTATCTCGTCGATTACCTGCCATCTATGTTGCTCACCGCTCTCGGCGTCGCATTGTTGATCCCACAGCTGTCTAGCACCATCGCTCAAGCGCTTCCGCAGAACCGGGTTGGTGTGGGCTCGGGGCTCAATCAAGCAGTCCGACANTTTGGCGCCACNTTTGGNGTTGCTCTCACTGTGGCGTTCCTCAGTGGCGAGATAGTCGANGCTGCAGAAGTNATTGCCCGATTCGACCGAATTTGGTGGCTGATTGTCGTCGGAGGACTCCTCTCGGCTGCAGCCTCGCTACCGCTTCAAACCGGGAGCGCTGGAGCGAAAAGTGCTGAACAAAGCTAAGGCAAAAGCAGCTCTGTTGGACCCCCGTCAGTCNCNGACGAGGCCCAAGAAGAACTCGCTCNTNCAACGCTGNTCTNANCCAGTTGGTGAGTGTCNGGTAAAGCCCCTTCAGTAATCAAGTTCGCAAGAAAGATCCCACTCAGGTAACGGATCTCTAAANTNCGCCCACTTCTTCGGACCCTNCTCAAATTCCCGACCGGTTACGACGCAGGAATCAAGACGGGCNCGAATTGCGGCCTCGTCCATATCGACNCCGATAAACACAATCTCGGTCTGACGGTCACCGACGATTGGGTCCCAGCGCTCGTCAAAACTNGCGCGATCCTCATCGGTCTCGAATTCCCATTCANNTTNAGGCGAGGCGGCGTACCAAGGTGCGAGAGGTTCGAGCATTACGGAGAGTCCTGCCTGGCTCCACATAGCNTGGATATCGGGGCGGGTAGCGAGCCAGAAAAAGCCTTTGCTTCGAAGGACGCCAGGCCAGACNTTGTCTAATTCTTGAGCAAGTCGCTTTGGATGGAAGGGCCACCGATGCCGNTACACGAACGAGGTNATGCCGTACTCATCGGTCTCTGGAGTGTTGTCGCCATTAAGTGCCTGCACCCAACCAGGTGCCATCGATGCCTCNTCCTCGTCAAACAGGCCGGTGTCGAGCACTTCCTCAAGCGGCACTTCGCCCCGCTCAGCGACAATCACTCGAGCACGCGGATTGAGTTGGCGCGCAAGCGCAATGACGCGCTCAAGGTGCTCAACGCTGACGAGATCAGGCTTCGAAACGACAAGTACGTCGGCGAACTCGATCTGATCAATGAGTAGATCGCTTACCGAACGGTCATCCTCATCGTCTCGCCCGACCCCGAGGTCAGCTAATTCCTCAAGAACCTCAAACCGATCGAGAATCGTTGAGGCGTCTACAACGCTTACCATCGTGTCCAAGCGGGCGAGAGAAGAGAGGCTGTGACCGTCGATGTCTTCGAAGAGGAATGTTGCTGCAACAGGCATCGGTTCGCTGATCCCAGTTGACTCAATNAGTAGGTAGTCGAAGCGGTTTTGACGGGCAAGTTCGGCNACCTCGATGAGTAGNTCTTCACGCAGGGTGCAGCAGATGCACCCNTTTGACATTTCGACNAGTCGCTCTTCGGTTCGATCGAGNGCAGCTCCCTCGGCAACGAGGGAGGCGTCGATNTTNACTTCGCTCATGTCATTGACGATGACAGCAACTCGGCGCCCCTCTCTGTTGGCAAGGACTTGATTGAGCAGCGTGGTCTTTCCGGCCCCGAGGAAGCCCGAGAGGACAGTTACCGGCAGGCGACTAGACATGATGGGAACCAGCGAAAGTCATGTGAAAGCACAACACGGAGTTCATTTTGTTTCACTCTTTGGAGTGCGCTGGCCGTACCTACGGTTGAATCGCTCGACCCGACCGGCAGAGTCAACAATTTTCATTGTGCCGGTGTAGAAGGGATGGCTGTAACTGGAGACGTCGAGGATCACATGTGGGTACTCTTGACCGTCGACTTCGATTGTGCGGTCAGACTTGATCGTTGACCTCGTGATCCACGAGTCGCCGGTTGACGTATCTTCGAACATGACGTAGTGGTAATCGGGGTGGATACCGGGTTTCATTAGCGCTCCTCCTTAAATTCAACGTGGCGGCGAACGACAGGGTCGTATTTCATGAGGGTGAGCCGGTCACGAGTATTGATTTTGTTCTTCTTTGTGACGTAGGTATAACCCGTGCCAGCGGTGCTCTTCAGCTTGATGATCGGGCGCCGATCTTTGCTCGCTTTCGCCATGATCTCTCCTCAGACCTTGTAACCGTTCTCGCGGATCGTGGCGACAACTGATTCAATGCCTCGGCGGTCGACCGTTTTGATGGCTCGGGCTGACAAGGTCAGTCGCACGTACCTTTTCTCGCTTGGAAGCCAAAACCGCTTCTTTTGAATGTTGGGGTTAAATCTGCGGTTCGTCCGCCGGTGGGAGTGTGAGACGGACTTTCCAAATGCGGGCCCGGTACCAAAAAGCTGACATTTCTGTGACATGCGCTCAGGATAGCAAGAATAAGAATCATTCTCACTATGATGTCAGTGTGTCCGTTCCGATAACTGTGGTGNTNAGTCCTCGTCCAAAGGAAGTCCTCGAGGTGCCGTTTTGGGCCGAAGGAGCAACGTTCATTTTCGATCAGACAAGTGCAATGACGGTAGCGGGAGGGAATGCCCCTTCTGACGTCCGTGTCTATGCATCTGAGCCAGAGGTCTTCTTTCGAAATAGAGACTGCCATTGCTGCGCGATCCGGGAGGATCTGGTTTGCTCGGTTGTCCGGGCGACGCGCCGTGCGCAACTTCCGAATCAGATTGTGATCTTTCTCGATCCGACCCGCTGTGACGTTCTGGTTGCCATTTCGACAATTCTCTCCTCCGTCGAAATCACTCGACGCAGTTCGCTTGACGCCGTTCTTGTTCACGTCGACGCAGCCGAGCTTGCAACCCGCCTCACCACAGGTGNNGAAGTTATTGATGACTCGTTGCTTCCGGCTATTGCGGTGGCCGATCGATTCATCCTCGGGAACTGCGACAATGTGCTTCCTCATATTGAGCAGCAACTTCGTGCCGAACTCATGGGTCGCTCCGGTTTTGCCAAAGAGGTTTTTGGAGCCGGGGAGCGGTGTGGTGATGGAGGCCGGCTGCAGGCATGGCATGTTGCCCCAGAGGTCCGGTCGGTTGAAGCCGATCATCCAGGTGGTCTGTCGACAGTCGTGTTGCGAGCAGACCAACCTCTCGACGAGGATGCGATTAACGAGTGGTTCGATTGGATGATTGCAAGTCACGCGAGTCGGCTCTTCCGCCTTCAGGGCACGGTGAGTGTCCAGGGCAACAAAGAACGAACNTGCTGCCACGGGGTGCTGTCGTTTGCAGGAAGCCACGCAGAAAGCACAGAATCAGTTACTTGCTCATCTGAAAGTGTGATCGCTATCTCAGGTGTTGGGCTCGACGGCGATGAGCTGATGGCGCGCTTTGCAGAGACCATTGCGTCGTGAGCATCCTCTCTGAGATCAAACTCGGTGAGCGGCATCAGTTCGCCGATGCTGTACGACAGGTTGCATGGTCGCCGAGCGGAAAACTGCTTGCGCTGACTGCTGACGGCATGTTGTTCGGTCTCAAGGACCATCCGGTTGGTCCGGTCGCTTCAGACCCTGTTGATGTGTGCTGGCTCTCTCGTGATCAGGTTGTGGTAATCGATGGTGTCGTGGGTGCTGCAGTTATAGGAATGGATTCATTCGACTGCCTTCCAGTACCCGGCCCGATAAGTGCGCAGTCGACGGAGGCCCAAACCGATGAGGTGGAGTCGGATGATGGCTACTGCGTTCTCGCAGGTGCTGGTGGTCTTAGTGTGCTGCGTCGGGGGGAGTTACATGCCATTGAAAACTCGACTATCCCTACAGGGGCTGTTAGGGCGGCGGTTCATCTTGGTGGCCCAGCGTGGCTCGGAGCGGGAGTAAATGGCTTAGTCGTAGTCGACGTCGATCGATTGTGCGTCAGCGACAGACTTGAGATACCGAGCGTGGTATCGATAGCGGCTGCGGCAGGTACTCGGCGAATCGCAGCGGCAGATTCAACAGGCTCAATTCATGTGCGCCACCTTTCAGACCTGAAAGGTGGCTTTGAGTTGACCGGTTACCCAGATGCCATTCGCCATCTTGGAATGTCGCCGGTCGGTGATTTCGTCGTAGCGGGTTCAGATGATGAACTCAGTTGGTGGCATATCGACGATGAAGGAGTCATCAGTGGCGCGCCGGAATGCAGCATCGGGCACGACACCCCGATTACCTGCTGTGACGTTGGAGCAACGGGNTTTGTTGCAACTGGCGANGCCGACGGTCTCGTNAGGCTNTGGTCGCCTGACCTGAGGGATATTCCGGTCAACTCTATGCATTTGGACAGTGAGGTCACCGTTCTTAGGTGGAGTATTAATGGAGAGCGGCTCGCAATGGGCACAACAACTGGTGGTCTCGTCATCGCAGACGTAGTGTCGGGAGAGTTGGTGTAATCGTGACGCAAATATCAAACGAGCAGGCTGAGAACATCGATGAGGTCGTCGCTGCTCGCAATCGGCTCACCGCAGCTCTTCTCGTTGAAGATCCGACTCAAGGATTTTGGACGATGGTCGAAGACGGCTTCTTTGCGCGGTGGATTCCTGAAGTCATCGAAATGCAGATGGAACAAGACCCGATTCATCACCACAAAGATGTGCTTGCTCATACCTTCGCGGTCACAAAGTCGAGTCCGCCCGAGTTGAGAGTGAGATTCGCCGCGCTGATGCACGACATTGGAAAGCCGGCAACGAGGCAGTTTGGGCCCGGTGGTGTGACGTTCCGCCATCATGAGGCCGTGGGAGCTCGGATTACCCTTCAACGACTTTCAGAGATGGGTTTTGACGACCTTCTTACCGAACAGGTTGCAAAACTTGTGGGGCTAAGTGGTCGCTTCAAGGGCTTTGGTGACAGTTGGACGGACAGCGCGGTTCGTCGGTACGCCGTCGATGCCGGTGAATTGCTTGGCGATCTAAATCTTTTGGTTCGGGCCGACTGCACAACCCGAAATCGACAGAAGGTGAGGGCGATTCAAGCGAAGGTGGATCGTCTCGAACAAAGAATTCGAGAGCTTGCCCGTTCAGATGCGGAGGCTGGTAGAAGGCCGGTATTGAGCGGCGCTGAAATCATGGAGATCCTCAATATCCCGCCCGGCCCTGCGGTCGGTGCCGCAATTAAAATGCTGCTTTCCGAGGTTCATTCTGGCGATAGAGACTCAGCGGAATCGCTTCTTCGCTCGTGGTGGTCGGAACGAAAAACGGCGGGCCACGATGCGTGATGCTGAAGTTTGCGTTGTCGGAGCGGGGCCGCACGCGCTCACGGTTGTCTCGCATTTACTAACGGCAAGACCCTCACTGAAGGATGGAATCGTCGTCGTTGACCCGAGTGGGCAGTGGCTTCGCACCTGGCGCGAACAGTTTGGCCGTCTCGAAATCGGAGTGNTGCGTTCACCGATGGTCCATCATCCTGATGTTTGGCCAGGGTCCCTTGCACGTTTCACGAGTGATCATGCTCTAAAGCGATCACATTTGCCGTACGACCCACCGCTAACGTCAGTATTTGATTCGTTTTGTTCGGCGCTCGTTGATCAGTTAGATCTTGACTCGATGTTGTGCGCCGCAAGCGTTGGGGAAATTCAAACTGAACGCCACGGGTGCCGGGTCACGACCTCGTCCGGCTCGTTTCAAGCTCGACAGGTTGTATGGGCAGGAAATACTGCGCATCCGATTGTTCCAGAACCGTTTTCTAAGCCGTTCGGTACAGCCTCTATCCAGCATTCTTCAACAATTGATTTACGAAATATCCCGACTCTCGATGGTGAACACATCGTGGTAGTCGGCGGAGGCCTGACTGCGGGCCATCTTGTTCTTGGCGCCCTTAAGAGATCGGCTCGAGTGACCCTTGTGACGCGCCGCCCAATTGTTGAACGCAATTTCGATGTGGAGCCCGGGTGGTTGGGCCCTCGCTTCTTGGAAGGTTTCGAATGCCAACGGAATCCTGAACGTCGTCTCCAGATGGTGCTGTCGGCGCGAGGTGGTGGGAGTATGCCTGGATGGATGTGTCAAAGACTGGAATCGGANATCGATGCCGGCCGTCTTGCGCATGTGGTGGGTTCGATAGAGTCGGGAGACTTTTCTGACACCGGGCCCTTGGAGCTCTGCGTTTCAGGTCAACCATTGGAAGCCGACCGTTGTTGGCTCGCAACTGGAACCCGCCCTCACTTCTGCGCTGACGCCGCACTCGCAGCTCACGTGAATCGACAGGTTGATGGTATTCCGGTGCTCCGACAAGACCTCCGCCTCGGACGCCGGTCGATGTATCTGACAGGGCGCCTCGCAGCGATTGAGTTGGGTCCAGCGGCAGGAAACCTCTGGGGNGCACGAGTGGCGGNACTTCGAATCACTCACGCCCTTACCGGTTTTGACCTTCGCGATGATGCTCTCGAAGAACCCCGTTCACGAATACGTCTTGGGCAGAAAGGTAGACACAAGTGACTGATAGCTTCGGTATCCCTCTCGTTACGGAAGATCTAATCGACTGTTTCGGTCAACCAACCCACCGGCTCGTGCTTGAAATCGATGGCACGGTCACGATTACGTTCTTGTCCTCGGGGGTAAAGGCACGCGTCGATCCTGCGACCCGCGCCGTGCTGACGCCCGGTGTGACAGTACCGTCTCAGTTGCTGGACCATGCGGTGTCGATGAGGCTGGGTTAGCCACCGGCTGTGAATCGCTCTTCACGGAATCGGTATAGGCCGATCAAAAGAGAACTCAACCTCAGCATTCGGTCGTCTGATGATGACCGCAATGTTGCGTCAACAGTTTGATTCTTATGGTGAGGGCCACCACGTCGCAGCTTGACGCCGAGCACCTCGCCCTTGGCGGCGATCGAGCCATAGTGCAAGGCGACGGAGAGGTGATCCGGCGAGGCGAAGCCAGAAACGGTTCTTGGCTGATGTGTAATCCCTCGTGAATGGGCACACTCGCACGCAGATCGAGCAGTCATTATTGATTTTGGTCCAGTAGGAGAAACACTTTTCGCCGTCAATCGACCATTTTGTTACGCCTTGCAAGTTTGACCGATTGTGCCGCTCCGCGGTGGGGGCTCCATCTGGTATCGCCTTTGAAGGGCAGCCGGTCACACATGCCGAGCAGATCTCGCACATCTCTTTCACCCCGAATGAGATCGGCCGGTCATGAGCGAGGGGAGCGTCGGTGAAAATCTTCCCAAACCGCACACTCGTGCCGAATTCGGGCGTGATGACAAGGCCATGCTTTCCGTATTCTCCCAAGCCGGCCTGAATTGCGTAGGGGACTGCGAGCGCAGTGTCATTCATTGATGGCACGGCCTGGTAGCCAAGGTTTCGCAAATACTGTGCGATCGTTAGCAGCACGACAGCGTCCTGGCTGTAGCCCATTCCAGTTGCGGCCCCCGACAGCGCCGAGGGCGAGGTTTCAATCAGGGTGGCATCCATCGCTTGGCCGATGACGATCACCTGGTCGAGTCCATCGGGCAGATCGTTCGGTTTAGCACCGCTCGCCTCGACCGAGAACCGTTCGGTGTAGGTCCAACGGTGGTCATAAGCGGCGACTCCGACAAGNTCTGCGCCAGCCGTGCGCGCAGCATGTTTGATCATTGCGGCGGCCGCAGTTGGTGTTCCGAGGTCAACCTGTCCACTTGCGCCGTCGCGCAACATTGAGAGCGGATCGAGGAACCCATCACGCCGATCACGGCTCTCGTACATTTCAGCGAACACATCGGCGACGTGCCATGTCGCATTTCGGAATGCGTAGTCGTTTTGCTGGAAACCCTTCGCAGCACGCCACTCAGTCAGTGGCTTTCGGTAGGTCGAGAAGAATAACTCGCTGCGTTCGGAATGGACGACGGGGTCATATCGAGACCGAGCGAAGACATCATCGATCTGGCTGAAACGTTCAAAGTCATCGCCGACTGCAAACCCACAAGAAATGTCAGAAGCATCTACCGCAACGGGAACGCGTCTCCGGGTTTTCGCCCGCTCGGCGGCATCGCCTTTCCCGGTATGCATTACGTCATCATAGGAAAGCAACACGTTCTGCACGAAGGAAGTGACGCTGCCAGCGTGAGTGGCGACGCTGTGCCCGCGGGTTACTGAGTTACCTTCCAAATGTGGCGACGGTCGCTCCATCGAAGTACTCGTCTGCCCTGATGATTTTTCCGTTCTCGACCTTGACCACGAGACAGGCAGGGAGATCTCCAGACCCAGAGCCCCAGTCGAGGTGCATGACATGCTGCTGTACGAAGCCGCCATCGATTTCGTGACGACGAATATTGCTGAATGAACGCTTGGTTGTCATCGCAGCGAGCGCGTCGAGGCTCGCAAGGTTCTCTTCTTTGGTCATCTCAATGCCATCAGTGTTATGCCACACCACCACATCATCGGCGTACAGTTCGCCGAGCGCTGCGCTGTCACCTGCGGTGATCGCTGCAACAACTCCANCAGCAATGTCATCAAATGCACCCATACGCAGACGGTACACAGTGAAACGACCGGTCTCAGCCGTCGGNGCGTGAATTACTTGCCNGTGAAACGGGGCTCTCGGCGTTCGGCCATCGCTGCAGTNCCCTCTTTGAAGTCGCTGGTGTCGCGCAGCCATGCTTGTTCTCGCCCTTCGTGGTCAGTCGCAGCGGCAACTTCATCGGCCAGGGTCCCTCGCAGAGTCATGCGAATCGATTGAACGGCGAGAGGCGCGGAGATGGCGATTTCGCGCGCAAGCGAATGAGCGGACGATCTCAGGTCATCGAGTGAACTCACACGATCTGCCATCCCGAGAGATACCGCGTCTTCTCCACCGATTCTCCTACCGGTGTAAAGCAACTCTGCTGCTGCTTGAGTGCCGACGAGGCGAGGCAAGGTGACGCTTAGGCCGAATCCTTGGTGAAAACCGAGCCGGGCGAAGTTGGCAGAGAACCGCGCTTCCGGTGACGCAATTCGAAAATCGGCGGAAAGGGCTAACCCGAGTCCGCCGCCAATTGCTGCACCTTGAATCGCAGCAACGATTGGCTTCGTCGTGCGGAAGATTCTCACGGCTGCTGCGTAGAGGTCTTCGGTAGTGAAATGCGTGTCACCAGTTGAGAAATCTGCTCCTGCGCAGAAATGTTTCCCCTCGGCGCACAGCACAATCGATCGACACCGTTCATCGGTGTCGAGGTGTTCGAGCGCTTCGGCGAGCCCACCGATGAGATCCATGGAGAAAAAGTTGTTCGGTGGTTTTGTAAGTTCGACGACAGCAACAAAGTCATCACCAATGGTGACCCGGAGAGCGTCGTTGATGTTGAACGCTAAGCCACTCATGACGTTCCCACATTCTTAAATGCGACACCCCGGTCAGTTGCCGGCTCTTTTGGCAGTCCGAGCACGTTCTCGCCGAGGATGTTGTGCTGGATTTCGTCGGTTCCGCCTGCGATCGACTGAGCCGGGGTCGAGACAAGAATTTCAGCAACGACTGCATCGAGTGGATCATCTCCCGACTTCAACATTCCCTGAGCGCCGGCAATCGTCGAATGAACATGATTGGCGTCGCGAGCGATGCGTGACAGTGCAAGCTTCCCGATTGAGCCCTCTGACCCTGGCGGTTTTCCGAGTGCACGCGCTGCCTTGGCTCGCTCGGCAGTCCATTCAGATGCACGGTGAAAGCTGCGCAATTTCATGAGTTCTTCNCGGACATTCGGATCATCGATAACACCACGCGCTTGGGCTCTCGGCAAGGTGAGGTCAGCGCGGCCCATGCGTTGCGGATACCACTCATAGGTTTTGTTGAACTCTGCCGCTTCGAGCTTTGCCTCCTCGATCACTCGGCCAGCAGCATCGGGGGCGAAGTACACGTTGCCAATCGATGCAAAAGAACGCTCATGAGCGAGTGTTCCGCGGGCGACCTTCCATCCGTCATTGATCTCCCCNACAACGTCGGACGCGGGCACTCGCGCATCGGTAAGGAACACCTCGTTAAACGAGTCGTGATAGTTCATCTCGACGATTTGTCGCACTTCGACACCCGGCTGGCGCATGTCGATCAAGAAATACGTAATGCCCGCATGTTTCGGTACGTCCCAGTCGGTGCGGGCGACGAGAATCGCCATGTCGGCATCATGCGCCATCGTGTTCCACACCTTCTGGCCGTTGATCACCCATTCGTCTC
The DNA here is from genome assembly GCA_002727235.1 of Acidimicrobiaceae bacterium. Classification (GTDB taxonomy): domain Bacteria; phylum Actinomycetota; class Acidimicrobiia; order Acidimicrobiales; family Ilumatobacteraceae; genus Casp-actino5. Next base: position 70,785 of record PBWL01000012.1, on the reverse strand, counting down.
CATCGCGAATTGCGGTGCACCGCAAGCCGGCAAGATCTGAGCCCGCCCCCGGTTCTGAGAACAGTTGGCACCATGTGAGTTCACCGGTGAGTGTCTGCCTGAGATATGTCGATTTCAACTCATCCGACGCGTGGTCATAGATCGTTGGCGCAGCGAGGCTCATCCCTCCGCCGAGGGGTGTTGCGACACCGCCGGCCTGTCGAATCGCTCGATGGGCAACCCGGTCTGCCCATGCTGGAAGGCCGAGTCCATGCCATTGAGGTGACCACGATGGAACCGCCCACCCTGAATCGACAAGTTGAGTTCTCCACTTCAGGAGCGAGGCATCAGGATCCCATGTCTTGTGAAACCACTCGAGAACCTGTTGTTCAACATCGCGTTCTGTGGGAGAGGTCATGGAGGCGATGTTACGGCAGGGTTGGCCGCTGCAAAGAAGTGATGATCGACACCACCGGAGTTGCGCACCGTTACACCTGAGGTATTTGGGCATAGTCTGCTGGCATGTCAACCCGTGTTATTCCGCATTGGATCAACAACACCCCACAGAATGATGCCGACAGCTCGACATTGCCGGTGTGGAATCCGGCAACGGGTGAGATGCAGGCTGAAGTCGTGCTCGCAACCGGCTCTGTGGTCGACGATGCAGTTCGTTCAGCGGCCGAAGCATTTGCGTTGTGGTCTGAAGAATCGCTCGCTGCTCGCACGAAGGTGATGTTTGCGTTCCGGGAGATCATTAATAGCCGTGCTGGTCAACTTGCTGAGATCATCTCTGACGAGCACGGCAAAGTGCTGTCGGACGCAGCCGGAGAAGTGCAGCGCGGCCTTGAGGTTGTCGAATTCGCATGCTCATTGCCGACGTTGACGAAAGGCGCATATTCCGACCAGGTATCAGGTGGAGTCGATTCGTACACGTTCCGCCAGCCGCTTGGCGTTTGTGTCGGAATCACGCCATTCAACTTTCCTGCGATGGTGCCGATGTGGATGTTCCCGGTTGCAATCGCATGTGGCAATACCTTCGTGTTGAAACCATCTGAACGAGATCCATCTGCATCGGTATTGCTTGCTGAATGGTTTGCAGAGGCCGGACTTCCGCCCGGGGTATTGAATGTTGTGCACGGCGACAAAGTTGCTGTCGATGCACTGCTCGATCATGACGATGTCGCTGCCGTCTCATTCGTTGGTTCGACTCCGATCGCTCAGTACGTGCACGGCCGAGCAACTGCGAATCGAAAACGAGTGCAGGCACTCGGGGGAGCGAAGAACCACGCGGTTGTGCTTCCTGACGCCGACATGCAGTTCGCTGCCGAGCAGCTTGCGGCGGCGGCTTTCGGCTCAGCCGGGGAGCGCTGCATGGCGATTTCAGCTGCGATAGCAGTGGGCGCTGAGGCGGATCGGTTGATGGAGCAGGTCGATGCGCAGGCACGCTCGATTACCGTTGGTTCCGGTCGAGATGCGGCAAGCGAGATGGGCCCGATCGTGACTCCTGAAAGCCGTGATCGCATCGTTGGCTTCATTGATTCAGGCGAGGCACAGGGTGCAGAAATCCGGGTTGATGGTCGAGGTTTGGTTGTTCCTGGTTTTGAGAACGGATTCTTTGTGGGGCCAACGGTTATTGACCGCGTCGACACCTCAATGGATGTCTACACCAACGAAATCTTTGGGCCGGTGCTCTCAGTTGTGCGAGTTGACGATGTGGATGCCGCAATCGATCTCATCAATGCGAATCCCTACGGAAATGGAACAGCGGTGTTCACAAATTTCGGAGCCGCGGCACGTCGTTTTGTTCGAGGCGTGCATGTCGGCATGGTCGGTATCAACGTCCCGGTTCCAGTACCGATGGCATTCCACTCATTTGGTGGGTGGAAGGATTCGCTGTTTGGTGAACACCATGTACATGGGCCTGAAGGCGTCGAGTTCTATACGAGAGCAAAGGTCGTGACACAGCGCTGGCCTGAGTCTGGAATGCCGGGCTACGCCTCCCTTGATATGCCCACTGCGCGGTAAGTCANTGCTTNCNGCNTCGGGNNNCACCTCGTTATTGCGCCGATTGAGCTTCGCCTGCGCAACCCCAAATCTTTCTGAGGACGACTGGAACATCGTTGGGTAGTCGGTCACAATCACATCGTGTTGACTTGCCACTCACAACGACGGTGCCATGCCTGAGGGCCACACCATTCATCGAGCGGCGCGGCTACAGCGCCGGCGGTTCGCAGGTGAGATTCTCGAAGTCGACTCGCCGCAGGGCCGATTCTCTGATGGTGCCGCAGAACTAAATGGCCGGCGACTCGACGGTGTTGACGCGCTCGGTAAGCATCTTTTCCACCGTTGGGAAGGTGACCTCACCGTGCATATCCATCTTGGCTTGTTTGGAAAATTCAAAGTGTTTACCGACGCGGAAAAGGCACCTACGCCCTCTGATGGCACACGGATGAGATGGCTTGGCCATACCGGAGCAATGTATTTGTCCGGGCCAACTGCGTGCGAGATTATTAGTGCAGATCANGAGGAAGAGCTTCGGAACCGCATCGGGCCCGACCCACTAGCGGTTCGTAAGGGAGACCTCGACCGAGTGATGTCGTCACTCTCTCGTCGGAGTGCTCCGATCGCCCAAGTGTTGCTGGATCAAGCCGTGGTGGCCGGAATCGGCAATGTCTACCGCGCGGAGTTCTGTTTCTTGGCTGGAATAGACCCCCGACGACCTGCCCGTGAAGTGAGTGAGAACTCAGCCGAAGAATTGTGGGAGTTATCGATGCGACTGATGAAGATCGGTGAGCGCATCGGTCGGATTGTGACGGTTGATCCCGCCGAGGTCGGAGCGCGTAAACCTGGTGATCTGCGGAAAGGTAATCGCCTTTACGTCTACAAGCGGGCCGGCCAGCCGTGCCGACGTTGTTCGACCCCAATTCTCTCTGCGGTTCTCGCAACTCGTCGAGTGTGGTGGTGCCCGTCCTGCCAGCCTGCGTAGACGGCGTTAGATGTCGAGAGGTCTTGCGAAACTGAGGTCGTGGCCGCCCGGGTCATGTATTGCGAAATATCGCTCGCCCCATGAGGCATCCGCTGGCTCGGTGTCAGGTTGGAAACCGGCGGCAACAAGTCGTCGGTGGAGATTGTCGACATCGTCGACATGAAAGATCACCCGTCCCCAGGAGGCCAGTGTTCGACTGGCTTCATGGTCTGAGATGAGATTGACGTGAGGGCCGTTCGGTTCAATCGACATTGTCGTGAACTCTGACTTGTCACCGCCAAAAGAAATGGTGAAACCAACCGCTCGGTAGAACGCAATTGAGGTAGCCATATCTGGTGTGGTGAGCGTGATGGCATCGATTCGGTGAATTCCGGTCATCACCACTTGTCTAGCAGCGAGTGCAGTCCAGAGATCATCTCGTGTCGTGTGCCGCCTGAAGGCCACCTTGGCACCTGCGTCACATGCCTCAACACCGGCTACCGTCTCTCCTATGTCGTCTGATGGTTCGATACGCATTTGGCCGGTGCCTGGTCTTCCAGAGATCGAGGTTGGTGCCGACCTTGCGGAGATGATCCACGCTCAATGTGTGGCTGCAGGAACTGATCTCGTCGATGGCGATGTGGTCATCGTGACATCGAAGATTGTGTCGAAAGCGGAGGGCGCGATCATCGAGCTGGACGACATCGAGCCATCGCCATTTGCTGCGACTTGGTCTGAAGCTTGGGAAAAAGATCCGCGAGTCGTTGAGATTGTGCTGCGTGAGAGTCGCCGCATCGTTCGTCAACTTGGTCCAGTGCTCATCACTGAAACGCATCATGGTTTCGTGTGTGCAAATTCAGGGGTTGATCAGTCATCAAGCGGCGCTCACGACCGCATTGTTGTCCTGCCGAAAGACCCCGATGCTTCGGCACGACGTATGCGGGCTCGATTCAACGATTTGGGCGTCAATGTCGCAGTGCTGATCAGTGACACGTTCGGTCGACCGTGGCGTGAGGGCCAAACAGATATTTGCGTGGGGCTCGCCGGAATGCATCCGATGAGGTCGTACATCGGCGAAGTTGACCCGCATGGGCACGAATTTAAGGTGCAAGAACTGTGCGTCGTAGATGAAGTGACCGCAGCAGCTGAACTTGTGAAGGGCAATACATCGCGCATTCCGGTTGCTGTGGTGAGCGGCGTTGANTTCACGTTTGATGACGATGCGACGATGGCTCCGGTGCTCCGAGACATCTCTCGCGACTTGTTCCGTTAGGCACAGGTCTGCGCATCACGGTTTTGGGTCGGGCCCGACCTGCAACAATGGTGATGTGAAACTTGCATCGTCGTATCCAATTGGCGAACAACTTGCGGACGACCCGGTCGTATGGGTGATCGACGATTTCTTGAGCCCTGAGGAACGGCTTCATGTGATCGGAATTGCCGCTCCTCGGTTAGAGGAAGCAAAGGTGACCTCAACTCGGGTGAATACCACCTCAGCAGCCCGAACGGGGTCTGTTGCGTGGGTGCGTTACGGCGACTCTTCCAAAGTGCAAGAGATCATTCATCGGGTGAGCGACCTCGTTGATATTCCTCCCCATCACTCGGAGTCGATGCAGGTGGTTCATTACGCCGAAACCCAGGAATATCGGCCTCATTTCGATGGCTGGGATTTGAGAACCGAAAAGGGTCGTCTTCGAACAGAAAATGGCGGTCAACGTGTGCTCACCGCTCTGATGTATCTCAACGATGTTGCCGGCGGCGGGGGCACAAGCTTCCCAAAACTCGACCTTGAGGTTGAGGCGAAACCTGGCCGTCTGGTGATCTTTCACAACATCGAAGATGAAGCGACGAACCTTCACCTGCGCTCTCTTCACGGTGGAATGCCAGTTGGTGACGGTGAGAAGTGGGCCTGCAATCTTTGGTTCCGGGCAAAGCCGTATAAGGCGGGCGGGAACCGTGGAAGTAAACCAGTCGCAGCAAGTCGCCGTACCGGAGGTGGGCAGCCAGGAAATCGGGCGGCCCGACGACGCAAAAAGAAGTGAACTGATGCGAACGTCGGTTGATGTTGGTCGTTTTAGGGAGTGGATAATGGCGTCCACCNGGCAAACCGACTAAGGTCTCTTACCGAGGTCGCTTTGAGTGACCCCGGGTGAGCACACAGGTCCGGCGATCTGGGCTAGTGCGTTCCGCGGGAGTTGCTTGGCGTTTTGGTGGCCCGAGCCGACACATATCGAGATCGTGACAGGAACCATCCGCCTAGAGGGCGTCTACAAGATTTTCGGGGAACAACCGCGTGGTCGTGCCCTCGAACTCGCACGAGCTGGACATTCAAAGACGGAGATCCAAGCCTGGACTGACCACGTCGTAGGCCTNGCTGATGTCAACGTTGATATTCGTCAGGGTGAACTTTTCGTGATCATGGGGCTTTCAGGGTCTGGAAAGTCGACAGCAATCCGAACGGTCAACCAATTGCATTCGGTCACGGCCGGGAGTGTCTGGGTTGACGATGTTGATATCCAAACCTTGTCGGGGCGTGCGNTGCAGGCAGTACGCCGCGAGAAGATGGGAATGGTATTCCAGCACTTTGCGTTGTTCCCGCATAGAAATGTCATCGACAACGTGGCATATGGGCTCGAGGTGCAAGGNGTCGATAANACTGAACGCCTNAANNCGGCGATGGAAGCGTTGTCGCTCGTNGGGCTCCAGCGATACGCCATGTCGATGCCTTCGCAGTTGTCGGGTGGCATGCAGCAGCGGGTTGGGCTTGCTCGGGCGCTTGCAAGCGACCCTTCGATTCTGCTTATGGACGAAGCCTTCAGCGCTTTAGACCCACTCATTCGTCGTCAAATGCAAGACGAACTAATGGCGATTCAGCAGCAACTGAAAAAGACCATTCTTTTCATTACTCACGACCTCAACGAAGCCCTCCGAATCGGCGATCGGGTGTGCATTATGCGCGGCGGTCGAGTGGTGCAGATCGGTACGCCCGAAGAGATTCTGACGAAGCCTGCATCGGGTTATGTGGCCGAGTTCGTCCAAGACGTTGATCAAGGCCGGGTTATTGAGGTTCAGGAAGTGATGGTTGAACCTGCGCCGATCACCGCAACCGATTCGCTTGCAAATGCAGTTCGGTCAATTGAAGATCGGGCTGGAGTATTCGTCCTCGACGCGAATGGCGCTCCTGAAGCAATGCTGACCGTCGCCGATGGGCTCGACGCTCTCGAGCGTGGAGCGTCGGTAGTTTCAGAAGCCCTACGTACCGACTTCGAACGGTGTGGTCCGAGGCAGACGCTGAACGAAATTTACGCGTTCGCAGGGCGCGGTTTGCCGATTGCTGTTGTCGAGGACGGGAAGCTCGTTGGCAACCTTGATCCGCGTCACATCATGGAAGAATTGGGACGAGTCGAGTCGTTGATCGACAGTTTTGAACGGGAGGTGTTCTTGTGAGCCTCGTTCGCAACGATGACGNCCCTGGCATCNTTGACGACGCNGTTCTTGACGAGTTCAANATNCCGTTCGGAAGTTGGATTGAAGAAGCCGTNAACTGGATCACTCTCAACATGGGTGGGGCGCTCGACGTCATTGCGTGGCCATTTGAGTTCTTGCTCGAAAATCTGGTCGACCGTTTTTTGATCGCAATTCCGTGGCTTGTCGTCGTGGCGATCATGTTTGTNATCGCNTGGCTCGTCCGAAACTTGACTGTTGCGATGGGTTCAGCAGCGGGCCTCATTATTTGTGGGCTACTCGGAAACGAATTCTGGGTACAAACTGCCCGAACGATCGGGTTCATTCTCGTTGCAGTGATCGTGTGCATCATCATCGGCATTCCTCTTGGAGTGTTATCTGGCCGCGTCGACTCGGTCTGGCAGGTCATGCGTCCGACGCTCGATGCAATGCAGGTCATTCACTCGTTTGTTTACCTGTTACCCTTCGTGTACTTCTGGGGAGTCGGTCGAGTCTCGGCAACGATGGCCACGATGGTGTTTGCCCTCCCACCTTTGATTCGACTGACAAACCTTGGTATCCGCCAGGTTCCTGAAGATGTTGTTGAGGCCTCGCGCGCCTACGGGGCTCGGGAGTTGCGCGTGTTGCGAGATGTTCAACTTCCATTAGCGCGACCCGCCATCATGACGGGTATCAACCAGACNTTGTTGCTTGCATTTTCGATGCTTGGAATCGCGGCAATCCTTGGGGCCGGAGGCATGGGTGCGCTTCTCTTCAGAGCGCTCGGCCAACAGGACGTCAACTTGGCGGCATCAGCGGGCCTTGGTTTCTTCCTTCTTGCCGTGATCCTCGACCGAATTTCACAGACTCAGACCGGTGGCGCGGGGCTGTTCAGTCGAATGTCGACGGCGTGGCGCGCACGGCGTGAGCCGGAACTTCTGTTGGAGAACCCCGATTTCAACCCTTCTTTGTCGTCGACCCAAAGTGAAGAAGAGTTGACCGAAGGTCAGGTTGCGCCGGTCGATTCGCAAGAGCGACTGCTTGCCGGGTTGCTCGGTATCGGAGCCCTCATTTCTCTTGCCAGTTTGGCCTTTGCCTGGGCATCAAACGGATCATTGTTCACCGGGTATTCGCGTCTAGCCGATGCCGGGTTGAATGGATCGTCGTTCGGAGCCTTCGACGCCGAGGGAGGGTCGTGGTTCGCTTACATCGTCTTGCTGGGGGCGGTGATGCAGATTGCAACGGTGCTCTTGGTCCTTTCAGGCCGCCGGCGGGCTCGAATGTTTAACCCCGATATTGCGGTGGTGATGTCAATTGCGATGGTAATTACCGTGCTCGGGTACCTTGTTGCGAATCCGAGCGCGGCGTCGCCGGACTATTCGGCTGGTCTCGGAGTGTTCGTTGCTCTGGTCGGCGGATTGTTCTCAACGGTCGCAGGAGTGGTGTGGATTCGTTCTGCTCCGTACGGCCCGCGCCGGCCACTCCGGCAGCGAATTGGTGCGTCGCAGATTGTCATTGCAAGCTTCGCAATCGGCATCGCAGCCGTCTCGATGGTGTCAATGTGGCAACTCGATGAACGCGGCGGCGTCGTGCTGACTCCGGCGCTTCAGGCTGAGATCGAGGAAGTGAAACGTAAGGCAGAGGCNGGCGAGATGGATGTCGGAGTNGCGGCAACCGAGATTCAGGTCATCCGTGCGAAGGCTCAAGCGGTTGAGCGNATTGTGATCACCGGCCAAGACCCGAAGGGTGTTCAGTTGGGGCCATGGGTCTTCGGTGCAGTCATCGTTGCGGGTGTCGGTGCAGTCGGGGCTTCTGGTGCCGCAGGCTTTTCGAATCGACGCCGATGGATGTCCGGGGTCGTCGCAATGGGCTTTGGCGCTGGAGTCGTCGGTCTTTCGCTCGGCTTNGTCGGGACGCTCGCTAGAGCAACCGACAANAACTACTACAGCGGGGTCGGNGCAATGCTTGCCCTCATTGCGGGAGCCCTTGCGTTCTTNTCGGCGAGGTCGATTGTGACCNTCTTCGAGCGGTCAAAAGTCTACGAAGAGGTGGTCTCATGACCGCTTCAANATTTCCAGCATCGGTCCCGATGTTGGGAAACAAAAAGTGTTGCCTCGTGAGCGGCGTGAACTGTTTGCGGCGTGACGACACACCACCTAAGGAGAAAACATGATTAAGAAAAAGAGAGCACTCACAGCGACGCTCGTGGCCCTCGGACTCATCGTGGCTTCCTGCGGCGGCGATGACGCAGCCCCGGGCGAAGGGACGTCAGTGACGATGGCGAAAGCCGACTGGTCAACTGAGGATCCGAACGCCTATGTTGCCCACTTGCTTCTCGCAGAACTCGGCTACGACGTCAGCGATCCGAAGGATCTCGAACTCGGACCAGCAAACGCCTACATTGCAATGGCGCAAGGTGACGCCGACTTCTGGATCAACTCGTGGTACCCAGGTCACAACTCGTGGCTTGCAAACGAACTTCCAGACGGCTCGCTCGTGGGAGACCACGTGAGCCCCGTTGGCGAAATGATGATGGCAGGCGGTCTTCAGGGCTACCTCATCACAAAGTCATTTGCTGAAGAATATGGAATCACCTCACTAGACGATTTCAACTCGAACGCAGATGCGATCGCGGCATACGACGCTGATGACCCAGACCCAGGCAACGGAATCGCCGACATCTACGGCTGTTCAGAAAGCTGGACCTGTGATGACATCATCCAGAGCCAGATTGCATTCTCTGGTTGGGAGAACATCAAGCAGACCATCGCAGGCTACGACGCAATGTTTGCCGAGGCCGCAACCAAAGCTGATGCTGGCGAGCCAGCAATCGTTTACACCTGGACACCAAGCGCGTACATCACGCAACTCCGTCCAGGAGACAACGTGCTTTGGCTCGAGGTCAACGACGTCATTGACGACTCCAACCCACTTGGTGCCGAGGGTGGCGAAGGCTACGACCAGCGGCCNGGTACCGCATCAATNGGTGCAGATCAGTGCCCAGGTTCCGAGGACGGCGTGTGCCAGCTCGGATGGGTCGCTGCTGACATTCAGGTGTCTGCGAACAACGATTGGCTTGAGGCCAACCCGGCTGCCGCTAAGTTGCTCGAACTGTTCAAGATGAGCGTTATCGACGTTTCATTGATGAACGTTGAGATGGCTGAAGGCACCGCCGTCCTCGATCTTGCTCAAGGCTGGATCGACGACAACCGTGCTCAGGTTGATGAGTGGCTCGAGGCCGCTCGCGCAGCAGCCTGATCAGTTCAGACTGACGAGTGGTTCGGCCGGCCCTTCGGGGCCGGCCGAACTCGCGTCTCGGGGCAACAACTNCAAAAGCAGCGACTGTCAAGCGATGGAACATTTGTTGGGGTGTTCGTAGACTTGGCANCGTGAACGTTGTTGCGGAGCCAAGTNATACCGAAGGCGGGGCCTTATTGCTCGACGGTAACCGCCTTCGCGATCTCACCGTGGGGCNCTTGANAGACCGCATTGAAGCAGCTGGCTCGCCCTCAATCTGTCTTGCNACAGTACTCGTTGGTGACGACGCCCCGAGTCGGGTGTACGTCAATATGAAGCACCGGAAGGCACTCGAAGCTGGCATCATCTCTCGCGGTATTGAACTGCCCAACTCAGCAACTCAGCAAGAGGTCGAGCAGGCTGTAGCCGAACTTGTTGCCGACTCGGATGTCCATGGAATTCTTGTGCAACTGCCGCTTCCAGATCATCTCAACGCCGAACCCGTGCTCGCAATGCTGCCGCCAGAGAAAGACATCGATGGCTTGACCGATCGTTCGCTCGGACGACTCGTCCGCGGACTTCCTGGACACGCACCTTGCACACCCTTAGGAGTGATGAGGCTTATCGATTCTTACGGCATTGCCACAAGTGGTCAGCGGGCGGTCGTTGTAGGTCGCTCGACACTGGTCGGTCTGCCGCAGATCTTGCTCCTCGGTCGTCGTGGTGTGGATGCGACGACAACTCTNGCGCACTCTCGCACGAGCGACCTCATGTCTGTGTGCCGCGAGGCTGACATCATCGTTGCGGCGGCTGGTCAGGCTGGCATGATCACTGCCGACCATGTTCGCCCTGGGGCGACAGTGATCGACGTTGGCATTTCCCGCAGTGAAGACGGAATCGTCGGTGATGTGCGGTTTGATGAGGTGCAGGCAGTCGCAGGGGCGATTACACCGATGCCCGGCGGCACCGGGCCAATGACAATCGCATGTCTGCTCGAAAACACCCTTGCTGCGGCTGATATGGCCGGAGTTTCCTGCTGACAGTCGATAACGCAGCGAAAAGACGTTGGCGACCCTCCGTCGCACGGAGCAACCGGCAACGCTGGGCGTGCGCGGCGTTAAACGGTTGCAGTACGAGACGTCGAGGCTCGCCAAACGAGTGAAATTTCGATTGTTCTCTCGTTGCGTTGAGCGGAGCCGATGATGCGGTTTGAGGGCTCGCGAAGTAGCGTCAGGTCATATGGCTTCCGAACTCGTGAATCGATTTGAAAGTGTCCAAGAAGTCCGAGATGGGCTTCGCGACATCAACTACCTTGCCGATGACGGCATCGCAGGAGTTGCTTACCTCGCCGACCGGCTGGGGAAGCCCGTTCTCGTGGAAGGTCCTGCAGGCACGGGCAAGACACAGCTTGCGAAATCGGTTGCCGAGTTTACTGGAGCTCGACTTATTCGTCTTCAGTGCTACGAGGGTATGGACGAATCAAAGGCATTGTTCGAATGGAACTACAAGAAGCAGCTTCTGCGTATTCAGGCGGACAAAGCATCAGACTCGTGGACGGACATCCACGATGACATCTTCTCTGACGAATTCTTGTTGACTCGCCCTCTCCTCGAGGCGATTACGGCTGACGATCCGGTAGTGCTACTGATTGACGAAGTTGACCGTGTTGAGGTTGAAACCGAAGCGTTACTGCTTGAGATTCTCTCGGAATATCAGGTGTCAATNCCTGAGTTGGGAACAATCGAAGCAAANCAGATCCCATTGGTGTTTCTCACCTCGAATAACACCCGCGAGTTATCTGAAGCGCTGAAGCGCCGGTGCCTCTTCCTACACGTCGATTACCCCTCAATGGAGCGTGANCGCGAAATCGTGTTGGCGAAGGTGCCAGGGGTNACCGAAAGNCTTGCGGAGCAAATTGCCCGAGTTGTTCGCTCCATTCGCTCACTCGACCTGAAGAAGGCGCCGAGCGTTTCAGAAACGCTCGACTGGGCTCGCACGCTGTTGCTGCTCAACATCGAAACCATCGATGAAACGGTTGCCAAAGAGACGTTGCACATCTTGCTGAAGTACCAGACCGACATCGCCAAAGCCGCGAAGGACTTGTCGGTCGACGAGTGAGGACACGTTCATGAGCGCCACCGAAACACGGTCGATGCTCGACCTGCTCAACGGCTTTGTGGTTCAACTACGAGAGGCCGGGCTTCCGGTCAGTTTGACNGAGAACCTCGATGCAATGGACGCGGTCCAGCACATCCCAATTGAAGACCGNGAAGCGTTCAAATATGCCCTNGGTGCAACACTNATCAAAAACCAGGCGCACTGGCGTTCGTTTGAAACGGTGTTCGAGGTGTATTTCAGCCTTCGTGGCCCCGAGTACAAGCTGGCAAACGCAGATGGTGAGTCATCTGAACTCGATGATCTGTGGCGTGAGATGCAAGATGCATCTCAGGAGGGTGACGGTCGCGGCGGAGCGGGTTCGCTCGATGCCTTGACCCCGGAGGAGATTGCACACCTGTTGATGCAAGCGTTGATGCAGGGCGATCAAGCGTTGATGAAAGCTCTTGCCCGACAGGCGGTGCAACGCTTTGCGGGTATGGAGCCAGGCCGACCTGTCGGCGGCACCTACTACCTGTATCGCACCCTTCGTAACCTCGACCTCGATGGCATGCTCGCAAACATGGTGGACGCTGCTAACCATGGNCAAGAAAGTGATGCCGGCCGACTCGAACAGCGCTTAGAGCGTGAAGAGTTTGAGCACCGTATCACCGAATTTAAAGCCGAGGTTGAGGCAGAAATTCGGCGTCGCCTTGTTGCCGATCGTGGTGCAGAAGCAATGGCAAAGACGCTGCGCAAGCCATTGCCTGAAGACGTCGAATTTATGCACGCCTCTCGTGAAGAGATGGTGAGCCTTCGGAAAGCGCTTCAGCCCCTTACCCGAAAGCTTGCAGCACGGCTTGCTCGAAAGCGTAAGCATGGGCGAAAAGGCCCACTCGACTTCAGAAATACTGTTCGGCATTCGTTGAGTTACGGCGGTGTTCCAGCTGAACCGAAATTTAAATATCCACGCCCTGCAAAACCAGAATTGATGGTGGTGGCAGATATTTCCGGTTCGGTGGCTGCATTCGCCCGCTTCACTCTCATGTTGGTGTACGCAATTTCGAACCAGTTCTCTAAGGTGCGTTCTTTTGTGTTCATCGATGGCATCGATGAAGTCACCGATTACTTCAAGGCCACTGAAGACATCACCGAGGCGATTCATCGCGTAAACACCGAGGCCGACGTGGTGTGGGTCGACGGACACTCCGATTACGGTCATGCGTTTGAAGTGTTTTGGGAGCGATACGGCAAGGACATAAGTCCGAAGACAACGGTGTTGCTACTCGGTGATGCACGCAACAACTATCACGCCAGCCAGTCATGGGTCATTAAAGAGATGCGAATGAAAGCGCGGCATGTCTACTGGTTGAACCCTGAGCCGAAGTCATATTGGAATACGGGTGATTCGATCGTAGGCGAGTACGGCAATTTCACCGATGGAGTGTACGAATGCCGCAACCTCCGGCAGCTTGAAGGCTTCGTCGAAAAACTTGCGTGATGCGCCTGCCTACATTGGCGAGATGACAAGCGATTGAACGGCTCGCCCTACCGGGCCCTGCTCGTCATATAAAAGGGCATCTGCCATTCCGATGCCATCGGGACTCCAATGCGAGGTCGCTTCGGATCTGAACCATTCTCCGATTGGCTCTCGGTGTAAGTGAATACTGAGGTCGGTGTTCATGAAGCCAAAATCGAAAGGTTCGCCATTTCGAGAAATTGCGTTGCCGCAGTCGGCGAGCGGGCAGATTTGTTGAAATCCTGATGCCGGGGCGTTGGTGAAGATAGGCACGGTTCGAAGCCATATCGATGTTGGTCCGGTGGAGTTGTCGTGGCCGTCGGGGTAACGGGTTTCTACACCATCAATAAAGCCGACCGATCCGTGGCGGCTNGCATCAAGGACGAATGGTCCCGGCGTTGACGCCTCAAGCGAAATCGAGTCAATAGAGATCGTGGGAATGTCGGGTTGCTGGGTTCGAGAGACAAGGTGAGCGCTGTGACTGACAGCGATGAGCACTTCATCGAGATCCCGAAGTTCGATTCTGCTCGTCGCTACGGTGCGTCCAGGTTTGGTCACTGTTGCTGTCAGGGTGAATCCGGCCATTGGAATCGGTTTCATGATNTCTGTTGTGAGGCGAACGAGCCGCAGGCCAGGAAGGGCCTGTTCAGCGGCCCGGGCAATTGCACCATTTGGTGGTCCGGCGTGGCACGAATCGGCATCCCACGGGCCTCGGCAGAATGAGGTCGGATGAAGTATCTCTGTGCCGTCCGGTTGAGTTTCGATCTCAATGAACCCTGCTGGTTTGTCGGACGATGGCATACCTAAATGATGGCGCACTTTTTCTGTGAGTTGCTTGTTGGTATTGCAGAATTTTTGAGGGCTGGCAGGATAGACGAGTGGGACAGCACTGGACGGTCGTTGGTGGNGGAGTTGCCGGATCGGTCATCGCTGCACGGTTGGCGGAGGCGGGAGCGGCAGTCACGCTCGTCGAACTGGGGGTCGATGGCGTAACGCCAGACGATATGCATGAGGCGGCACAGATTCCGGGTCGTACGATCGACGGCCTGCGTGTGCGGCGTGTTGAGGGTGGACCTTACGTCTCATACACCGCAGGCTCGGGCCTTGGCGGAGGGTCAGCAATAAATGCCGGGCTTGCATCGAGTACGGNTCCGTTCTTTTTTCAACACCGACTGCCAGTTGAAGGTGAAGGAATCAACCAACGGGTGCTTCGAAATGGGTCACGCGCATCGGTTGCTGAGGTGTATCTCAACGCATTGCGCTCAAAGGTGGAGATTCGGTCAAGCACAAAAGTTGAACGTGTTGTCATGAACGATTCACAGACCTACGGTGTTGAACTCAACTCGGGAGAGATCGTGGAGGCTGATCGCGTCGTCGTTTGCACCGGAGCGTTGATGTCACCGTTGTTGTTGATGAAGTCCGGGTTCGCTATTGAGGGCTTAGGTCGCCGACTTCAGGACCATCCGAGCGTCGCTCTCAGATATNGCAATGATGGCTTGCCNTCATCAACGTTGACAGCGCATCGCGCCGGTGGGGTGCAGNTCATTNAAACCGTCGTCGGTGATGAGNTGTGGGTTGTGCCAGCGCTCATGCGCCCAACTTCGAACGGCGTCATCGGTGCCAATGACAGCGGGGAGATCGAGGCACAGTTTCGGCTTTGCCAAAACGCAGGCGANCAAGAACTACTGTTGGCTGCGGTCACNAAAGTTGCNGCAGACCACGCTCGCCGCGAGGGTATCGATGTACCGAGACCTGGACGGGAAGGCGAGTGGCTNATGGATCGGCTCGCCTCCACAACACCGGTCTATAGCCATGCAACCGGCGGGTGTTGCATGGGTGAGGTAACCGATCGCCTGGGGAGGGTGAAGGGTATCGAAAACCTTTTTGTCGCCGATTCGTCTGTCTTCCCTGCGATCCCGACGGTGAATCCAATGATTCCCACAGTGCAACTGGCTGAAACGCTCAGTGACCGCTGGAGAGACGCAGGGCTCGTTTCTGGCTGACCTGCATCGCAACTACCCAGCCTGCGAGAATCGCAAGCGAAAACACGAACCACTGAATCGCATACGACAAATGGTTCCCTTCACTGAGGTCGGGAGCAATCACCGGTTCTGGGACCCCTGACACCTCCGGGGGGTTTGAAGAGAGTAAGTCCATGTACACCGGCAGAAGGCCACCCGGAATTTGAGGATCAAGGCGCGACAGATCGAGCCGTTGCACTTCGGTAAGCACTCCTTCTGATGGGTCTCGTGCTCCGAGAAGGGATCGTTCCTGGCTCGGATGAAGCCTCCCGGTGACCTCAACCGTTACAGAGGGAACATCCGGTGCCTCGACACCAAGCGGCACAAAACCGCGGCTCACGAGAAGCACTCGAGTGTCGTCAAGACGCAACGGCACAACAAGATTGTCGCCAGCACGACCATTCTGCGAACGATTTACAACGCGAATTGCGTGCTCAGGAAGATAGGTGCCTGAAACAGTTGCCGACCTCCATTCGATACCTGCTGCGAGAACATCGACACCATCGCTGTCAATCACGACATCATCTGGGATGAGAACATCCAATGCGACGGCTGGCTCACTGAAGCGTTGCTCGACGACAGCATTAAACGATTGGCGTTCATCGAGTCGGCGAAGTTGCCATAGGCCCAGGTTGAATAGAGTGGCCGCCGCAATAATCACAACGAGGTGAAATGCAATCCACTTCGGTGAAAGAAACAGTGCCCAACGATCTCGCATGACAAGCCCGACCGTATCTGGCCGAGGTGTGTCATGCGAGTCTGCGCGAGAATATGACCGTGACATTTGACCCAGCCGACTTCACCATCTCTCACCGAGAAAAGATCGAATGGATGCTCGAGACCAACGGATGGGCGCTCGAGGCGGTTCGGCCGACGGTTGACGATGCCCAAGCGACCCCTGCTCACGCATATTCCATCGGAGTAACTGCCCTCACCGGTTTTCCGGAAATTCTTGTCGTCGGGCTCGCACCGGCGACGGCGAATGACGTGATCAGCGTTGCGGTAGACGCTCTGAAAGGTGGGACCGATATTCCGACCGGATGCGAGTTGGTGGGTTTACTCGATGGTGAGCAGCGATGCGCATTTGCCCCGCTCAACGACGAAGTCGCCACCTCGTGGTGTCCGGCACTCGAGGAGTTCACCACTCAATCAATTTCCGTCGTGCAGATGCTGTACCCAGACCGGCAGGGCTTTTTGCCCTATGAAGCGGGCTACGAACAGCGGATGCGCTACGCCCAGCCAGTTATTGGACAGATGTGACGTCACCGACTGACCTGCCGGCGCTGATATTCGATGGTGACTGTGGGTTCTGTACCTCCTCGGCGAACAAGGCTCGAGAGTGGTTGAGGCTCCCACGAGTAGAGCCATGGCAACATGCAGATCTTCCGCCGCTCGGACTCACTCCGCATGAATGCAACGAGGCGCTTAAATGGGTTGGCGTCGATGGAGTGATCTACAGCGGTCATGCTGCGGTCGCTGCGGCAATGCGGTTTCGTGGTGGACTTTGGGGAGTGCTCGGGCGAGTGATCCTGCTGCCGGGAATCAGCGTTCTTGGTAGTGCCGCGTATCACGTCATTGCACGTAACCGACACCGCTTGCCCGGAGGCACTCCAGCGTGTGCGATTGATCGAACGCGCGCGGCCGCCGACGACC
Organism: Acidimicrobiaceae bacterium; assembly: GCA_002727235.1. GTDB lineage: Bacteria > Actinomycetota > Acidimicrobiia > Acidimicrobiales > Ilumatobacteraceae > Casp-actino5. Next base: position 53,873 of record PBWL01000012.1, on the reverse strand, counting down.
GTCGCGACCGTTAATGACGGCTCCCGTGCATTCACCTTGGAATACTGCTAGCGTTTGAAGTGCATTCAGAGCGGTCGGAGTCGTGGTGCTCTTGGCCCGGCAACCTGGGTTCGCCCCCAAGGTGCTTGCACACGACGTGCGATGCGGTCGGATAACCGGCAAACCGGCGCCGATTCGCTCAGATGCTCATAGTTGTTGTGCTGCTGAACGCGAGGAGGTGAAGGAAATGTCTGAAGATCCACCGGTAACAGGTGCCTGGGCACCGGGAGACCCTGTTGGTCGTCGACAGTTCTTTACCTTTGCTGACGATCGACCATTTGCTCTTGACTCAGGGTCGGTGCTGCAGTCGGTCACGCTCGCCTATGAAACGTGGGGTGAACTAAATAGCGATGCGTCGAATGCGATCCTCATCTGCCATGCCTGGACCGGTGATTCACACGCCGCTGGTCGAGCCGAACTTGGTCACCCTGCGCCGGGCTGGTGGGATGCCTTGATTGGGCCGGGGCTTGCCATCGACACAAACGAGTTTTTTGTGGTGTGCTCGAATGTGCTCGGTGGCTGTCAAGGTTCGACAGGGCCTGCCTCTATCGATCCAAACAGTTTCGATGGGGCGCCGTATGGTCCTCGGTTTCCAGTAGTCACCATTCGAGACATGGTTCGCGCTCAAGAACGTTTATCTCGACACTTAGGCATCGATCGTTGGGCATCCGTGATCGGCGGATCGATGGGCGGTATGCAGGTGCTCGAATGGGCGGCAACCTATCGACGTCGTGTCGGCTCGATCATCCCGATTGCAACGTGCCTTCAGGCATCAGCTCAACAGATCGCGTGGGGAATGATCGGTCGACGAGCGATCTCAATCGATCCAAAATGGCAGGGTGGTGACTACTACGATGCCGCGCCCGGGCAGGGTCCAGTGGAGGGGCTCTCGATCGCTCGTCAAGTTGCTCAGGTGACCTTTCGGAGCGACAACGTCTTCACCGAACGTTTCGGCCGCGCCGTTGCCGATCGATCCACCGGCGATCGCTTCGGTCTCTGGCAAGAATTTCAGGTGGAGAGTTACCTCAACTACCACGGTGAAAAACTCGCTCGCCGTTTCGACGCGAACAGTTACTTGTTGATTTCAAAGGCAATGGATCTTCACGATGTTGCGTGGGGACGCCAGTCGGTTGAAAAAGCGTTGCGTGATGTTGACATGCCATGCCTCTCAATCGGTGTAACGAGCGACATCTTGTATCCTGCATATCAACAGCAGCAGATTGCTGATGCATTCATTGCTGCCGGTGCGCCCACCGAATTTGTGGAGGTCGACTCTCCTCACGGGCACGATGCTTTTCTCATGGAGACTGAGCAGATGAGCGCTCCGATTGCGGCCTTCCTGAACCGTCTNGGCTAATTGGCATGCCCGAAGGACTCGAAGCGGCGATCTATGCCGACGCTGCATCTGAACTCGTTGGGCATGTGGTTACGTCCATTGAGGTGGATGATCGCTGCACCGACTCGAATGAGTTGTCGATCCTTGTCGGTCAGCGAGTGCAAAGTGTGCGTCGGCACGGCAAGCGTGTTGCGCTCGTGCTCGATGGCGATCAACTCGAATTGTTCTTCGGGATGACCGGGCGTGTCATCNTCAACGACGTNGCACCAATTGNAGCACTTGAATACGGCCCNTCATCTGAGCGTCCAGAGTGGGATCGGCTCAAGTTGACAACCGATGTCGGCTCGTTGCGCGTCAATGATCCGCGACGTTGGGCTCGATTTACGCTCAANCCTGACTGGTCAACNCTTGGTGTCGACTTCATTTCCGACGCACATCAACTTGATGATGTACTCGAGCGGCATCGGCGTCGCACAGCTGCGGTAAAGTCAGTGCTGCTNGATCAACGGGTTATCGCCGGCCTTGGGAACATGTTGGTCGATGAAGTTTTGTTCATGGCGGGGATTGACCCGTGTCGTACGTTTGCGTCCCTTAGTGCTGATGAACGACGCCAACTTTCGTCTCATATTTCAGCAGTCGTTACTCGACTGGGTGAACTCGGAGGGAGCCACACCGGAGTGCTGAGCCCAGAAGTTAGAGCAAGCCTTCCGGCATGCCCGATCGACGGGGCTCCTCTCTTGCGTGTGAAGGTCTCTGGGCGAACCACAATCTTTTGTTCGCTCCACCAGCNCTAGGTCTGNCACACTCAAAGAGTGGAGNTCAGCCAGACGGTCGCACTGTGGGGAGCNGATGTNTCGGTTGGTGACTCTTCGGCGTCGGCCACNGTTGTTGTCATCGTTGTCGTTCTCNTCGGCTTGGCNGTCGGACTTGGCGCGCTGGCCGTGTGGCTGTGGAGGGTTACAGCAGTCGACAGTCCTTCGCTGATGGTGCTTGAGCAAATGAGCTCACGTCGGTACCGAGATGCTGACGACGACGAGCGAGCCACACTTCGAACCTCAGCGATTCCGCTCATCGCAGATGACGCCGAGATTGACGACGAAGTACGATCTGAAGAATGAGCGATTCCCAACCAAGCCTTGATGTTGACGGAATGTTGGAGCGGTTCAAAGAGCGTGCTCTTGCTGTTAAGCAACGTCCCCTTCCGCCGGTGGCCGGCGATGAGCGAAAAGCGTTTATCGATCAGGCAAAGCAGGACTACATGGATTTTGCAATCGTCGGGGATGCATCTTGGGAGCTGACCGACGGTGTGTTGACGCTCACGGTAGATCTTCGCCCGGGTGGCGACTCCGAGACTTGATCGATTTGGTGGGTGTCCGCTCAGGGCACCGGGCTGGTAGATTTCTCTGACACAACGCGGACGTGGCTCAGCTGGTAGAGCATCACCTTGCCAAGGTGAGGGTCGCGGGTTCGAATCCCGTCGTCCGCTCTCTCCAAAGGCGCTCGGTCATCCGGGCGCTTTTGTCATTCTGGATCAGGATTACTAGATCGCTGAGTTGAACTCATCCCAGTACGGCTGGCGCAGCTCTCGCTTCAGTATTTTCCCTGAACCTGTTTTGGGAAGTTCGTCTGTCCACGAAACGCTCCGAGGAATCTTGTAACTCGCGAGATGCGTTCGAGCGTGTTGATCGAGCAGTTCTTCGGTCACTTCTGTCGTTCCATTTTGCACGACGACTGCGTGAACGATTTCTCCCCAATCTTCGCTCGGAATTCCAAATACTGCGGCCTCCAAGACGCCGGGGTGCTGCTCTAGGGCGGCTTCGATCTCAGCCGGATAAATGTTCATTCCGCCCGAGATGATCATGTCTTTCTTTCGATCGCAGATGTAGATGAATCCTTCATCATCGGCGTAAGCGATGTCGCCGACGGTTTGGAACCCGTCACGGTGATCTTCCATGAACTTGTCGTTCTGCTTGTAATAGTCACTGAACACCGATGGTGAACGAACGAAGAGCTCGCCGGTGTGTTCTGGGCCTATGCCGTCAACGATGTTGCCATCATCGTCGTACAGCCTGATTTCGACCATTGGAGATGGTTTACCGCATGACCCGGGCTTACGCAGTTGGTCTTCGGGCCGAAGAATGGTGTTCACTCCAAGTTCGGTTGAGCCGTAGACCTCGAAGAGCGAGTGAGCGGGGAAGTGGCTGAGATACTGCTGCTTCAGAGCAAAACTCCATGGGGCGGCATTTGCAATCATCACTCGCATCGATGACACGTCGTAGTTCGCGATCGTCTCATCTGGAAGGTTGCAGATCATCCGAATTGGAGTTGGAGCGGAGAATGTTGAGGAGCAGCGATACTTGTCGACGAGCCGAAGCCAGTCTTCGGCATTGAACTTGCGTTGCACGACGACTGTTTGACCCATACTGACGGCAATGCTCATGAACCCCGCAGGGCCTGAATGGTAGAGCGGGCCGGTTGTGAGGTAGGTATCGTCTATCTCGTATCCGATGTGTTCCAGCATGGCAAGCATTTGCGTTGGTTCTGTCGCCCTCTGACGAAATGCGCCCTTTGGTTTTCCGGTTGTTCCTGAGGTGTAAATCATCGTTGCACCGTCTGCAGTTTCTGCCGGAGGTTCGGGTGGAGATGATGTNGGCATTGNNCTGANCTCGCCATCGACNGACACGAACCATGAATCAGNTGNAGGGAGCTCNCCATCGAAGACGAGNACTTCTCTNATCTTTGGGATGCTCTCACGCACTCGTTCCAGCATCGGAGCAAAGTCTGCATCGACATACACGATCTCAGCGTCGCAGTGGTCAATGACGTATGCCGCTTCGTCATCAGAGAGCCGGTAGTTCAGTGGAACCGCGGTGGCGCCAATCTTCCTCGCAGCAGACATAACTGCGACAACGCCAATTGAATTCTGTCCGCACCAGACCACGCGGTCTCCNGGTNTCACACCGTGGCCNACNAAAAGATGGCCGAGCTGGTTGGTGTAGTNATCNAGTTCGGCATACGTGATCGTNAGCACGTTGCCATCTGGACGGTCATCNATGACCGCAGGACGGTCGCCNAAGTTCTGAGCGTGAGCATTCANGATGTCTGCCATCTCCCAAGNCTGTCACACTGGGAAGNGCGAATTTTCGTTGGGCGTCGGCGCTCGGAANGCTCGGTGTCTATTCTCAAGAGATGCTTGANCACATCGTGTTNGCAACGCCAGATATNGCTATGAGTTCAGAGTGGATTGCCGACCTCACTGGCGTCATCGCCACTGAGGGTGGCCCTCATGTCAATAACGGAACACGAAATCGGTTGTGTTCCTTTGGTGATACCTACCTTGAGATCATCGGGCCTGANCCAGAGCAAGGCGACCCAGGTGTTCCGCGATCATTCGGAATTGATGAGTTGGAGACCCATCGGGTCGTCACATGGTGTGCTCGACAACACGATCTGTCATCGGTGGTTTCCTCAGGTGCGGAGGTGGGCCTTGGTTATACCGAGCCTGTAGCGATGCGACGGGTTGCCCCCGACATGACTCTTGACTGGCATTTGAGTCTGCCGACAGGGGACACCGAGGGTGGGNTTTTGCCCTTCTTTATTGACTGGGGTCAATCGAGACACCCATCTGAAACTGCTGCGCCCGGACTCACCGTTGCCGAAATGCACGGCCTTCACACTGATCCAGAGCGCGTCAACGAGTTGCTTGCTGCGCTCGGGGAGACGATGAAAGTCGAACGCGCTGACTCACCAGGGCTTTATGTCGAATTGTCGGGCCCCTCAGGCTCGGTAGTGCTGCCCAACTAATCGTCGCCTCAACAAGTAGTCGGCGATATCTAGGCGAGGCAACTCAGTGGTTTGCCGCCGTTGTAGGCAACCATGTCACCGATTGCGGCAACGATGTTGATCGCGCTTCCAGGCTCAGCACCGTTCAGTTCGAACATTGCTCGATGAAGGTTGCCGACGATTCTCTCGGGGTCAGTGAGTTCTCCGTATTCACCAAGGTCGGTTTCTCTCGCCGCCTCGAGGGCACTTACCTCATTTGTAATCGCCCGTTGGGCGAGATCGAGAACGAAGTGGTCGTAGGCCCTAAGTCGATCGATGACCGTGAGATCGCAGACAGGTCCGTGCCCGGGGACGACCACATCGGCATCAAATTCGCCGAGCCGATCGAGTGCTGCGAGTGAGCCAGCAACCGAGCCCATCACCATGAAGGGTGTTCCGCCGTTGAAGACAAGATCTCCCGTGTAGAGGATCTTCCGGTCGGGTAACCAGACCACGATGTCATTGGTCGTGTGAGCAGGTGTTCCGATGTAGTGAAGTTCTGCACGAATTTCGCCACAATGCACATCGATGTGATCGTCGAACGTCACCATCGGTGGCTCGATCTGAATGTTGCCCCAATCAACGGGCTCAAACACGCCCTCAAAATGTGGCAGACCGGCTTCAAGAATTGCCTCTCGGCATCGACGATGACCGATGATNGCGGCTGGTTTTGTCAGCCAGTTTCCGTGGGTGTGATCGCCATGATGATGTGTGTTGACCACGGCTCGTATCGGGCCTGAGTCGAGGCGCTCAACCGTTTCAAGAAAGAGGTTTGTGCGGCGTTCTGTTGAGCAGGTATCGACGATGATGGTGTCTCCTCCGTTGGCAAGAATCCCGCAGTTGTTGATCCACCATGATCCATCTGGCTGGATATATGCAAAGACGCCGTCGTCGATATTGATGACTTCTGGTGGCTCAATGTGGCCGTGATCATGTCCGTGGTGACGACTCATGACCTGAACGGTACGAAACTCGTCAAGCGGGGTCAACAGTTGCGACAATGTGGCAATGAGCGAGATTGAACAGCGAGTGCTTGACGTCGCGACCGAAACCGGTGTGACATTTGAGGCAATGCCATGTGATCCCGATCTCGCCGATACGGCCGAGTTCTGTGAGCACTATGGGTTCTCGCCCGACGACTCAGCGAACACGATCGTCATCGCATCGAAGGGTGAGTCGCCGGTGTTTGCTGCATGTGTCGTGCTCGCAACGAGCCGGCTCGACGTCAATGGGGCGGTTCGAAAACGCCTTGGGGTAAGAAAAGTCTCATTTGCTCCGGCTGACCTCACCGCAGAGGTGACAGGAATGGTGATGGGTGGGGTAACGCCCTTCGGGCTTCCCGAGACGATTCCGCTGTGGATCGATGCTGCAGTTATGGAGCGCGAACGCATTGTTGTTGGAGGGGGAAGTCGGGCGATGAAAATTATTGGTGCCCCGAAAATGCTCGCCAAGTTGGCGAATGCTGAGGTTGTCGAAGGGCTCGCTCGGCCGATGATATGAACTAAGGGGCCAGAAGGCCGGAGCGCTCCTGCAGAGACGCCGAAGCGGCAAGGATTAAGGTGCGTGCATGACAGCCTCCTCGTTGGTCATCATCTTGTCTGGAATCGCTCTTGGGTTTGTTTTGGCGAAGAAATGGAAAGAGCGATCAGAAAAGAACCAGCGGCCAAACTGACTCGGAAACGTTGTTGTTATGCCGTAGAGGCTCGTGCCGGAGCCGTGACCGAGGATGTGCTGGTTCGAGAGCGATCAACTGCACGACATACATTGCTGGGTAACCGGCCCTCGGGCATATTCACGATGAAGGAGTTGTCGTCATGAGCGAACAAGCAGCAGTAGTAACCGAAGTACGAGGTCGAGTTCTTCTCATCACCTTGAACCGACCCGATCAGATGAATGCGGTCAACACAGATCTTGCGCAAGGTCTTGTGGCAGCTGTTCGTGAACTCGATGAGAACTCCGAACTCACCGCTGGGGTGCTGACGGGTGCAGGCCGCGGATTTTGCGCAGGAATGGACCTCAAAGCATTCCTCACCGACGGGCCTCCAGTTGGGTTCAACGAGTTTCTAGAAAACGGTGCGAAAAAGCCGCTCATCGCTGCAGTTGAAGGCTTCGCCTTAGCTGGTGGCCTTGAAGTTGCGTTGACCTGCGACCTCATCGTTGCCGCGGAGGGTGTGAAACTTGGAATCCCCGAAGTCGGTGTTGGGCTTCTCGCCGCAGGCGGAGCGTTGCTTCGGTTACCAAGTCGTGTTCCGTATGCGGTCGCAATGGAGATGGCGCTGACGGCAGATCCGATTACTGCGGAAAAAGGCGCCGAGTACGGGCTTGTTTCTCGGGTGACCGAAAAAGGCGGAGCGGTCGAGGGAGCGATGGAACTTGCAGATCGCATCGCTCGAAACGCGCCGCTTTCAGTTGCAGCATCGAAGCAAATGATTCAGGCGGTTCAGGGTCGAACCGAAGCTGAGTTTTGGGAACACCAACGCCCGGTCATGGCTGCAGTGTTCTCATCAGAGGACGCCAAGGAGGGCCCAAAGGCCTTCGCAGAAAAGCGCCCACCATCATGGTCGGGTCGTTGAGGTACTGCGCTGCGGTAGTCAACAGAGGCTTGGGCGCCAGACCTTAGGGAAAACCATCAATTTTCTGTAGGTGATTCGTGCGTGGCCGTTGCGCGCATGTCAAACTGGACACGTGCGAATCGATGCGAATTTTTATGGTGGAGTACCGATGCCTGATGCCGGCTACGGGGGGCCAGACCCCGTAGACCGCCGCTACGACAATCCAGACTTCATCGCTTGCTATGACAATTTGACGGCCTGGGCGAAAACGATGGACCGTCTTGGTTACGACACGATGTGGCTTACCGAGCACCATTTTCAATATGAAGGCTATGAGGTGACGCCAAACCTTATTTTGTTTGGGTTGCACCTTGCGAAGGAGACAGAGCGCCTACGCCTCGGACAAATGTTCAACNTCGTTCCGCAATGGCATCCTCTNCGTCTCGCAGAAGATGCTGCGATGATGCAGATNCTCACNAANAATCGGATGCAATTCGGTGTTGGGCGCGGCACGGTNCCTCGNGAGGCNCAGTCGCTTGGNGGGGTTGTTGCGTCAGGTGACAATGAGATGTCTGCCGAGCTTGATCGTGTCAACCGCGAGATCTTTGAGGAATCGATGGAAATCATCAAAGAGGCCTGGTACAACGAGCGCTTCTCGTTCACCGGCAAACACTTCGTGTTGCCTCCCCCCGGTATTCCAGACCGTGGTTCCACCGTTCAAGACCTCACCCTCATTCCGAAGCCGATCGCACCGATTGATGTATGGCAGGCGGTCACCTCTCCTGCGACACTTGAGTACACGGCCCGCGTCGGGCACCACGCGGTCATGCCCGCCCGCGGCATCGAAAAGACGAAGACATGGTGGGACGAGTTCGGTACCAAGGCAAACGAACACGGTTGGGAACTTGGTCAGGGTGAGCACCGCTGCTTAGCACTCAATGCTCATGTCGGCCGGACCTCCGATGAGGCCCGCAACGGTGCCCGCAACGCCCATGACGAATGGATCAAGTTCCTATCGCCATACGGTCGATTCCGNAGTTACTCAATGCCTGATGGATCTGANACNCCGTTTGATCACAAACCAAGNCTTGAAGATTCGATCGATCAAGATGTGATGGCAATAGGGTCTGTCGAAGAAGTCGCAGACACGATGGGCCGTTATCGAGATGAGGTCGGCGTCGAGCACTTCGTGCTGTTCTTCGATATGCCGGGCCTGACTCAAGGAGCGATGAACGAGCAACTCGAACTCATGGCGACTGAGGTTCTTCCCCGGATTGGTGCCGAACTGAATTCCTAAAATGCGTCAAAACGTTGCACTCGACGGCCTCTCGCTCTCAGCCGATCGAGGTGGGAGCGGTCAGCCGTTCATCTGGGGTCACGGGTTGACCTCGTCGATGGATCTTGAAGAGGAGTTGCTCGATTTCGACTGGCCTTCTATTGCCGCCCACAACGAGGTGATTAGATACGACGCCCGTGGCCACGGAAGGTCAACGCTGACACTAAAACTCAGTGACTACTCCTGGCAGCGCCTCGCCGAAGATCAACTCGCTCTCGCCGACGCTCTCGACGTGACGACCTACATTGCGGGAGGCGCGTCGATGGGAGCCGGCACCGCTCTTCATGCAGCGGTCGCGGCACCGTATCGGATCAGCGGTTTAGTGCTGGTGATTCCGCCAACGGCTTGGGAGACTCGAGACGCTCAACGAGCGCTCTACCTCGAGCGCGCTGACCGAATTGCCGCTGGAAATATCGAGCAGGTCATCGAAGCGAGTCGGCGAATACCTCCACCCGATCCGTTTGGCCCAGAGTGGCATGATCGGATGGAACGAAACATGCGCTCTGCCGATCACCAACAGATGGCGCACGTGTTGCGGGGAGCCGTAACTGCTGACTTTCCAACACGAGACCAGGTGAGGAATATCGCAGCCCCGACGTTGATCCTTNCGTGGTCAGGCGACGCTGGGCACCCGGTGAGTAGCGCAGAGGCTCTTCACCACCTGATTCCCTCATCAGATCTCGCTATTGCGACCTCCGCACATGATGTTGTCACGTGGTCGCTGCGAATAGTTGAGTTTCTGAGCTCGTTGAACTGATCGTGTGGGACCGCTGATGATTATGCGGTACCGAGATGGGACAGCCAGAACAACTCTGATGCGCGGTGCGATGAAAATGAGCCATCGAGGCGTAGCAACGCTTCGTCGATGTTGCGATCTGAGATCGGACCTCCCCGGCTCGCGGCAAGGATTGCGGCGATGACGTGAGGGGTGAACTCAGGATGAGGTTGCATCGTTACTACGTTGTCGCCGCTGAGCCCTGCAATTGCGCACCCAGGTGACGTCAGGTAACACTGCGCTCCTGGGGGTACGGTGTGAACTTGATCTCGGTGGAACGCCAGCAAACGTAGTGGGTCGGTTGAGTCTGAAAGCGGTCCACTGAGAACCTCATAGTTCTGCGCGCCAAGATTCCACCCGATGGTCGAGGGGCCGACGTCAGCGCCCATCGCTGCTGCGACAACTTGATGCCCAAAACAGATTCCCCAGGTTGACATGTCACTCTCAAGTGAGGAACGTACGACTGAGAGCAAAGGTGGGATCCATTCATGCGTTTCGTGCACACTGGCGCGACTGCCGCCGATGACGACTGCGTCAAACAATGTGACATCGTCGGGAAGGTCACCCTTATGGGCACGGAAAACAGAGGTCTCAAGAACGTCCGGTGCGGCCAAGTTGAGGAACTCGACATATAACGTTTCGTACGGCGCGTACTGCGTTGAAATTCGACGGCCTAGGTCGTCGCACAGCACGATTGCAACTCGGATCACCTGCGCACATTACCGACGTGAGAGGGCGGTCACTCGAGATGTTCAAGTTCGTTGTTGTTCCACATTTCGACGAGACGGAACTTCTGGATCTTCCCTGATCCGGTAAGGGGAAACTCGCTGGAGGAAAACCAGGTGGCTGGGGTTTTGTGAGGTGCGAGGTGTTCGCGTACCCATGCTCGAAGTTCAGCAACCGACGGCGACGCGTCAGGGGTTGGTCGTATAACTGCACCAACGGTTTCACCCCATTTGTCGTCGGGTAGACCAATCACTGCGACCTCGCTGACCGAGGGGTGACGGAACAACACCTCCTCGATCTCTTTCGGATAGATGTTTTCTCCTCCGCGAATGATCATGTCTTTGATCCGGCCAACGATGTAGCAATACCCGCGCGCGTCCATTGAGCAGATATCACCTGAGTGGAGCCACCCGTCAGAGTCGATGGTCTCTTCTGTCGCCTCAGAATTGTCGTTGTAGCCCAGCATGTTGAGATATCCGCGAGTGCAAAATTCTCCGGGCTCGCCGATGGGGACCGTATTTCCATCCGGATCGACGATCTTGATCTCAACATGGGGAAGCGCAGTCCCAAGACTGTTGGCNTTATCGTCGACGCCGTCATCAGGTCGCGTCATTGTGGCGACGGGCGACATCTCTGTCTGGCCGAAGACAATGGTCAGTTTCGCCCCGACTTCACGTTCAAAACGCTCGACGAGTGCTGCGGGCACGGTAGAGCCACCCGAGGTAATCGTGGTGAGCGATGAGAGGTCACGGTCTTTGAACGTTGGGTGCTCCATCATCGCAATGACCATCGTCGGGACGCCACCGCCGAGGGTGACGCCGTACTTTTCGAACGTATCGAGCACGTGGCCGGGCTCGAATTCCTCCACGATCACAATCGTCAGCATTCGTGTGCCAGCGGCAAGCACGCCCAACACTGATCCGCCGGTGTGAAAGAGCGGCATCGCTCCCAACATGACGTCACCCGGCTTACTTCCATTGCGAAGGGTGCTGTGCAGCGCATTCGTAACGATCCCTCTGTGATGCAGACTCGCCCCTTTGGGGAAGCCGGTCGTTCCCGAGGTGTACTGAATCATGACGAGGTCACCTGGGTCGGGCTCTGGCAGCGGCGTTGTTGACGACCTTGCATGTTGCGCAACAGAGGTGAGCTCGCCCAACGAAGACACCTCACGAACCGACGGGCACCGCTCCATGAGTTGCTCAGCAATGCTCATGAGATTGCGGCCGCGGTAGCTGGTCGATGCGATCACGCCCACGGATTTTGACTGGTCAAAGACATACGCTGCTTCATCCTCGAGCAGATTTGGATTCACAGTGACAATCACCATTCCGGCGAGAGCGATCGCGTACTCGGCAATGACCCACTCAGGAAGATTCTGTGCCCAGATCGCAATGCGGCTACCGGGTTCAAACCTCGCAACCAGATCACGAGCCACAGCCTCTGCATCTGAGAGCAATTCGGCAAATGACCATGTTGCGCCCGTGTTTGACGCAATCAGAGCAGGTTGATCCGGACGCTCAGATGCGGCGCGTCGGAGGACATCGCCAAGGGTGAGATTAAGGATTGCTGGCTCGCTCGGGCCAATAGTGTGGCTCATCGTGAGTGGTGGAGTTGTCATGGAGTCATCCTTTCAGTGTTATCGCTAGTCATCGTCTATCGAGATGATCCTCGTTCGCCGTAATCACCGAACGGCCGATCACGCTCCCGAACAGCTTCTCGAAAGCCGACGTCTTCTGAGCGAGCGACGAAGTCCTTTCCCTCTTGGCTGTGCCGAGCAACTCCATCAAAGAGAGTTCCGAGCCGTCTAGACGCCGGCGGGTCATACATATGGTCAGCGACCGCATTGAGCGATCTCGTAATCATTTCGAGTTGGTTGGTTGGCACCTGAGCAATTCGTGTTGCGAGTGCCCATGCGTCGTCGGGGAGGTCTCTATCGGCTGAGACCTGAAGAACAAGACCCATATCAAGTGCCATTTGGGCGGTGATCTCATCTCCGGTAAGCATGTAGCGACGCGCCTGTTGCAGTCCCATTCGAGCAACCCATGTCCACGGCGCTTCAGGGATGCCCCACACCCGAGATGGCGGGTAGCCAAATCGCGCTGATTCTCCTGCGATGATCATGTGAGCATTGAAGACAATGTTGCTGCCCCCAGCGACACACCAGCCATTAACCGCTGCAATCGTCGGCTTTATCGAGTCGTGCAACTTTGCCCATGTCGCTGCGAAGTCGCCGATCATGTGAAGGTCAGATGCNGAGTCCCACGCCCGGGAGTTTTCGGCCTGCTCATTATCTGCCTGTTCACCAGTCGCCCAGCCAAGGTCGTATCCGGCGCAAAACGCAGGGCCCTCGGCGTTGAGCAGGAGCACGCGAATACTGTCATCGTGCTGAGCCGAATCGATAGCGTCTGCGAGCTCATCTCGAAGCTGTGGGGTGATGGTGTTGTACTCGCCGGCACGGCACAACGTCATCGTTCTCACGCCAGCATCATCAGTTACCCGAACGGCATCCCCCATAACTCCCCCTCAGCCGAATTGCTAACGAGACGGTAGCAAAGCCTCCGTCAGTGGGTGGCTTTGGCATGCTCCGTTTGAAGTGTGCACGCGCTCGCCGTCTAGCGTTTGATGTAAGAAGAAGGGGAANCCATTGAGCGAAGTCATGTCACATCCTGAATCTGCAGAGCACAGAGAAGTTATTGTGATCGGCGCCGGCGTCGCCGGAATTTACGCGCTTCACCGCCTTCGAAACCTTGGCGTCGACGCTCTCGTGATCGAGGCTGGAGATGACCTCGGTGGCACGTGGTACTGGAATCGATATCCGGGGTGCCGCTTCGACTCTGAGAGCTATTCGTATGGCTACTCGTTTTCGAGAGAACTGCTTGATGAGTGGCACTGGAAAGAGCGGTTTTCTCCTCAGCCCGAAAATCTGAAGTATCTCCAATACGTCGTCGAAAAGTTCGCGCTTCGCAATGGCATGCGCTTCAACACGCAATTGGAGAAAGCCATATGGGATGACGAGGCCAACCGTTGGACTCTTCATCTTGGTGGTGGCGACGTCATGACCTGTGATCTCTTGCTGCCAGCGATAGGTCTTTTGTCCGCCCCGACCCTTCCGAGATACGAGGGTCAGCAAGACTTCACCGGAGAGTCATTTCACACCTATCACTGGCCGAAAGAGCCAATTGATATGTCAGAACTGCGAGTCGCCATTGTTGGAACCGGCGCAACCGCCGTGCAAATTATTCCCGCCATCGCAGAGAATGTGAAGTCGTTGCATGTGTTCCAACGGCGCCCAAATTGGTGTGCTCCACTCAAGAACGGACCTATCAGCGATGGAGAAATGGCCGATATCCGCACACGGTATGACGAGATTTTTGCTCGTTGCGCGGAGACTCCCGGCGGATTCGTGCACGGTCCAATCGATGGCTCGTTCCACGATGCAACCGAGCAAGAGCGGTATGAATTTTGGGACGAGCTCTACGACAAGCCTGGGTTTGGTATCTGGTTGGCCAACTACCGAGAAGTCTTGATGGAAGAAGATGCGAACGCGGAGTTCTCATCCTTTATCGCAGACAAGATTCGTGAGCGAGTGAATGATCCGGCGGTTGCAGAGAAACTCATTCCGAAAGACCACGGCTTCGGAGTGCAGCGAGTGCCGATGGAGACGAATTACTACGAGGCGTACAACCGCGACAACGTGACGCTCGTTGATATTTCGGAGCAGCCAATTGACCGAATCGTTCCGGAGGGCATCAAGACCTCGGCCGATACCTACGAGTTCGACCTCATTATTTATGCGACCGGTTTTGATGCCATTACGGGGGCGTTTGACCGCATTGAATTCATCGGTCAAAACGGTCGGCGACTGAGAGATGAATGGGAGAAAGGGCCACGGACTTACCTCGGGGTGCAAGTCGAGGGGTTTCCGAATCTCGTCATGCTGGCTGGTCCCCAGGGAGCATCGGTATCGACCAACTTCCCGCGGGCCATTGAGACTTCTGTTGAGTGGGCGTCAGATCTCGTCGAACACATGCGAACAAAGGGATTGCGGCGGGTCGAGTGCACCAAAGAAGCACAGGATGCGTGGGTTGTTGAAATCGAAGAGCTCTACGGCTTGGTGCTGCTGCGAAACGCAAAGAGTTGGTTCACCGGGNATAACTCAAACATCGATGGACACGACATCAAGCGCCACATGATTTACAACGGAGGCGCACCTCGCTACCGCCGTCGACTAGACAAAGTGGTTGCGAACAATTACGACGGCTTCGTGCTGACGTAGATCACACTGGCTGCAACCGATGACAGAAGGCGGAATACATCAACGGCCTCCATCGGTGGACGCTCTCGCCCGCTCACTTGCCGGTCAATACGAACTTCCACACGCCGTGCTCGTCGACTGTGCTCGACATGCAGTTGACCAGCGACTTGGCGACTATGAGGAAGAAGCCCGACTACTCGCAGAGCAGTTCTACTCCTCGTTGATTGGTGAGGTCGTTAACGCGACGGGCGTGCTGTTGCACACGAACCTTGGACGGGCACCGTATCCAGCCCAACCGAGTTCGCGGGCAACCTCAGTTGAGTTCAACCTTCTCGACGGCGTTCGGGGCTCGCGTCATACGGGAATTGCATCGCTGCTTCGAATATTGACAGGAGCTGAGGATGCGCTTGTCGTCAATAACAACGCATCAGCGGTGCTTCTCGTGCTTTCAGCGCTTGCTGAGGATCGCGGGGTGGCAGTCTCACGTGGTGAAAGTGTTGAAATTGGCGGCGGCTTTCGCGTGCCAGACGTAATGCAACGGTCTGGAGCACGGCTCGTCGACGTCGGTACAACCAACAGGACGCGACGCAATGATTATCAACAAGCTTGCGATGTCGCCGAACACGACATCGCCATGGTGTTGAAAGTGCATCCCTCAAACTTTTCGGTCGAAGGATTTGTCGAAGCCGCATCTGTACGAGACCTTGCCGACCTAGAACCCGTACTTGCGGTTGATCTCGGATCGGGCCTCCTCGACTCGGAGGCGCCCTGGTTGCCGTCAGACATTCGACCGTTGCCCTCATGGATCACCGACGAGCCCTCGGTGAAGCAAAGTATCGACGATGGCGCCGACATCGTGATGTTCAGTGGTGACAAGTTGTTAGGAGGGCCACAGTGCGGCATCATCGCCGGTCGCTCAGACCTCATCGAGCGGTGCGCCCGCCATCCATTGATGCGAGCACTGCGTCCCGGTCACCACGCGCTTGTTCCTCTTCAGCATGTGTTGATGTCGTATGTCAACCGAACCGCTAGCGACGACATTTTGTTTTGGAAGATGGCAAGCACGTCACCCAACGATCTCGCATCTCGCGCAGAAAAAATTGTTGCGCATGCCGGTCGTGGAGAGGTGCGAGNATCGTTGGCAGTGGTGGGGGCTGGAGCTGCCCCTGCGGCAACGTTGCCGTCACGTGCCGTCGTGATTCAGGGCGATCGGGCTGGCGAACTTCGCCGGGCACTTCCGTTTCCGGTGATCGGCAGAGTAGCTGATGGTTACACCTGGATCGATTTGAGGTCGGTTGATCCGTCTGACGATGACAACATCGCTCAGGCGCTCGCCGCGCTAGAGGGTTGATATGGCGGTCATCGCAACCGCCGGCCATATCGACCATGGCAAGTCGGCGCTCGTTCGAGCAATGACTGGCATTGAGCCCGATCGATTCGAGGAAGAACGGCGACGAGGTCTCACGATTGACCTCGGCTTCGGGCATGTCACCTCACGGGATGGCACCGTGCTCGACATAGTTGACGTGCCAGGTCACGCTGACTACCTGAAGACNATGATCGCCGGCATGTCGCACGCTTCGATTGCGTTACTTGTCATCGATGCAGTTGAGGGATGCCGGGCGCAAACTCGTGAGCATCTTGCGGTCATCGATTCGATCAGGCCGTTGGCCGGAGTTGTTGCGCTGACCCGAGTTGACCTTGTGAGCGGTGATCGCAGAGTAGAGGTTGAGAGAGAGGTTGATGAACTGCTTGTCTCGTCACCTATTTCGTGGTCGCGCCCGCTATGTACTTCAGCGGTTACCGGAGAGGGCATTGAGGTTCTCGTCGCCACGCTTGCGCAAACTGTGCGGGAGGTCGAAGCGAGTGAGCAGACGTTGAGCGAGTTGCCGGCACGTTTGTTCGTTGACCGGGTGTTTTCAGTGAGCGGCGCAGGAACCGTGGTGACAGGAACATTGTCGTCAGGGTCAATATGTGCGGGAGACGAGTTCGTCATTGCGGGAACCGGTCAGAGCGTCGGCGTGCGGTCGGTTCAGCGACACGGCACCAACTGCGACCGAATTGCTGCGGTGAGACGAACGGCTATCAATCTTTCCGGTGTCTCAGCCACCGACTTAGGTCGCGGNGATGTCATCGTTGCCGGAGCACGTTGGATTCATACCGATGTTGTTGATGTGCAGGTTGAATTCCTTGAAGGAGCAACGATGAGAAATGGCAAGGGTTTTAGCGCTCATATCGGCTCGGCGCGCAGGGATGTCACTTTTCGCCCCGTTGGNGGCCCCGATAGCGCTCAGCGAGGGTGGTTCCGGATGCGTTTTCCGAACGCGCTGCCTCTTGCTCCGCGCGATCGATTTCTGCTGAGAGACAACGGCTCTGGGGTGGTCGTCGGTGTTGCGACAGTTTCCGATGTCTCACCGGTCGCCGCCCCGTCTCGCGCAANNCCAGACGGCTCGATCGACCAGCAACTGATTCATCATGGATGGGTGACCANTGAGCAAGCNGAGCGTCTCACCGGGCGTGTCGTGGAGCCGTACGTTGGGNGATGGATTGCGGCGAAGAGTGTGATCGATGAGTCGATTGCGNCCCTGCGTGAACGTCTCGCTCAGTCGACGATCGAGACAGCGGAGTGCACCGANGTTGAGCGGGCACTTTTGCAGNNGATGGAGGGNGTTGTCATCGAACACGGTGCAGCNAGAATCGGTGAATCAGACCCNGCACTCGAGTCNCCACTGGTTGACCGACTACTTNCCGAGGGAGTCTCCACCGGCCCGATCGAGATGAGCGATCGAAAGGTTGCTGCTCGACTCGTCCGTCTCGGTGTGCTGGTGAGNCACGATGATGTCTACTTCCANGTTGATGTCATCCGAAGCCTTGAACCAATTCTCGAGGTGCTCTGGTCGGCCGACCCAGATGGATTTACTGTGGCAGAACTTCGCGATGCACTTGGTGTGACCCGCAAGCATGCTCTTCCACTCGCGAATTGTCTCGACCAGATGAGGATCACTCGCCGTGCCGGTGACCGAAGGGTTCGCGGACGCGGTGAATAGCGATAAGCGGAGGTGGACGGGAATCGAACCCGCCGGACGGAGTTCATCCGTCCCAACCGTGTTGAAGACGGCGGAGCCCACCAGGCGCTCGGACACCTCCACTTCGTAGGGTACCGTTGTCATATGCCGTCCCCAGCACAAGAACTCTCCTCCACAGATCTCACTGACGGGCTCACTGTCGTCGTGAAACGAGATTGTGAGACCTGTCAGATGGTCGAGCCCGTGATCGCGGAGATCGCTTCGGTGCTTCCCATCCGGGTGATTACGCAAGATGATCCGTCATTTCCGGGATCAGTCGATCGCGAACACGACGACGAACTGGCATTCTCTTGGCATCATGACATCGAGACGGTGCCGACGCTCATCAAGGGGAGCTCGCAGTCTGAAGACGAGCGAACGGTCGGTTGGTCGCAGGCGGAGTGGCAGCGGATCACCGGCATTGATTCTCTAGGGGCTGACCTTCCCGTGATGCGACCGGGGTGTGGTTCGATGAGCGTCGACCCGAATCTCATCGACACATTGCGTACACGTTTTGCAGGTGACGGGCTTGCGGCCCGAGAAGTTGAATTTGCGCAGGCGGAAGACCCGTTTGAAGCGATGTTCGAACGTGGGTGGACCGATGGGCTTCCGGTTGTTCCTCCCACGCGGGAGCGGGTGTTGCAGATGTTGGAGGGAACGACACGAGCNCCGGATGAGGTGGTCGCAGTCGCTCCTCCTGACCTCGTCGAACTTACGGTGGAAAAGATCGCAGTTAACGCGGTAATGGCCGGATGTCGCCCCGAGTATCTACCGTGGGTGATCGCTGCGATTGAGGCCGTGTGCAATGACACGTTCAACATGCATGGTCTTCTTGCAACGACGATGCCGGTGGGGCCGGTGTTGATTTGTAACGGGCCCGGCACGAAGGCCATTGGGATGAACTCAGGAATCAATGTGTTCGGTCAAGGAAACCGNGCCAATCTCACTATCGGTCGAGCCGTTCAACTCGTGATCCGAAACGTTGGCGGTGGCCGTCCAGGTGAAGTCGATCGCGCAACTCACGGAAGTCCTTCGAAGATTTCGTTCTGCTTCGCCGAAGACGAGGCGGGTTCACCATTTCGCCCACTGTCGGTGCAGCGAGGAATCGACGAAGGTGTTGACGCGATCACCGTGTTTGCCGGCGAGGGCCCAAAATGCATCGTTGACCAACTTGCCCGAACTCCAGAACAACTCATTGCGACCCTTGCCGACGCGTTGATGGGGCTTCATCACCGCAAACTCGTCGTTGGATTCGACGTCGTGCTGGTGGTGAGTCCCGATCACTCTCGTATCTTCCACGAGGCGAAGTGGAGCGATGCTGAGGTTCTCGAAGCACTGTATGCCGCAACCGCTCGACCTGGTGCTGAACTAGTGAGAGGCGTTGGTGGCATCGCTGAGGGTGTGCCGGAAGGATTCGGCGAAATACCTTCACTGCCCAAGTTTCGACCCGACGGAATACTGCTGGCCCACGCCGGAGGGGGAGCGGGTTTGTTTTCTTCGATGATCGGCGGTTGGGTGAATGGAGAGATGGGGAGTGATCCCGTCACTGTCGAGGTTCGTC
Organism: Acidimicrobiaceae bacterium; assembly: GCA_002727235.1. Lineage (GTDB taxonomy): Bacteria > Actinomycetota > Acidimicrobiia > Acidimicrobiales > Ilumatobacteraceae > Casp-actino5. The sequence continues at coordinate 34,406 of PBWL01000012.1, read as the reverse complement.
CATGACGGTTGGGCCAATCGTCTAGGGTGGGGGTTGTGAGCGAGAATCTTGTCCTCGACCCGACCGCAGAGCGTGCTCCGGCGACGCGTACGCGGCTTGCAAGGCCAGAGTCACTCGATGGTCAGACCATTGGCCTTCTCGATATCTCGAAGCCACGCGGTGATGTGTTTCTTGATGAGATCGAGCGGCAACTGGTCGAGCGTGGCGCAAAGGTTCAGCGCTACAAAAAGCCGACATTTTCTAAACCTGCCCCGGTCGACCTTCGACACGAGATTGCAACGCAATGCACGCTGGTGATCGAAGCCCTAGCTGATTGAGGCAGTTGCACGTCGTGCAGTGTGCACGACATCGCTGATCTTGAAAGTCGTGGAGTGCCTGGCGTGTTCGTTGCTTCGAGCGAGTTTGTGAGTGGTGCGGATGCTCAATCTGCAGCGCTCGGATTTCCCGATGTAGCGCGCATTTTTGTTGAACATCCGATTCAAGACCGAACCGATGACGAAATGCGGGCCATTGCGGCTGGCGTGATTGACTCGGTCATCAGCGAAATTACCTCCTGATCTTTCGGCATCTCTCTGCACGTGTGGCACGTGTCAACATGTGATGAGCCCTGACCTTGGGAGGTTTGATATGAGCGAAGCGGTCACAAAAGTTTCGATTGGCGACAATCTCGACTGGCCCCAAGTGGTCGACGACCTCAACCGTTTGTTGCGTCTTCGCACGACACCGATCGGGATGAAAATGTTTGCAACCCGTGACGAAATGGAAGCAATCCCAAAGATTCGCCGACCGCAATCAATCCACACGACAGACCAAATCGTCGGTCAGGCAAGTCGACTCGGTTGGACTGTCGGAATCACTGTGGAGGACCTCGTTGGCGATCAGTGTTCAACTGTTATCGGCTTGCATCCTCGTGACGAAGAATGGCTCTCGGGCGAACGCATGACGGGGGTCTGGTACGAAACTCTCGAAGACGCATCTGCGCATCAACATTCGATGACGACAGTGCCGTTCGGACAGTACGAGGCGATGGCAGTATCACCGCTCGCGAGTGGCCGACTCAGCCCACCAGACATTTGTCTCATTTATGCGACTCCTGCCCAGATGATTTTGTTTATCAATGGACTCCAATGGACAGGGTTCAAAAAACTTGAATGGGGTTGTGTTGGTGAGTCATCTTGTGCCGACTCCTGGGGGCGGGCGCTCGCAACTGGTGAACCGAGTCTTTCCATCCCGTGTTTCGCAGAGCGGCGGTATGGCGGCGTCATGGAAGACGAACTACTCATGGCCATTCCCCCGCGCTTCTTGCCAGGAGTGATCGCTGGCCTCGAATCGCTATCAAAGAACGGACTGCGGTACCCGATTCCGCCATACGGTGTGCAATCTGATGCCACGGCGGGTCTTGGCCGAAGCTACGGGTGACCGATATCGGCGCGTGGTTGTCCGCGTGACAGACTGAGAGCGTGACCACGCGACCTCTTCATGGACGAGCACGTCGCCATGCGGCCGATCGTCATACGAGCGGGTGGTCGGTGCAGTCCGAGGAGTGGCTCGTCGTTGAACAGCCTCTCGCCATTCACGTCGATGGTGAAATCGTTGCAACGACAATGTGCACACCAGATGATCCAGCCTCGTTAGCCGTTGGGTTTTGCATCGCTGAGGGAATGCTTGATCGAGATGTTACCGCCGGGGTTTCCGTAGATCGCTCGGGCCCAACGGTGACCGTGCACGTAGAGACAGGCCACCTGCCGGGCTCATTTTCCGCGCGCCTCGGCACTGTTTCATCGTCGTGCGGGGCATGCGGCACTGCTGACATGGCGGCCCTTGTTGCAGGTGTGGCGTCAGTCGATGCAGGACGGCAGCCCGACGGCGATGTGGTCTCTGCGGTTGCATCGAACCTTCGCTCTCAGCAAGAGGTATTCGCACTTACCGGAGGTTCTCATGCTGCGGCGGCAGTGACCGTCGATGGTCAGGTTGTTGACATCGCAGAAGATGTAGGCCGGCATAACGCGGTCGACAAAGTTGTCGGTCATCTATATAACAGCGGTCGGCTGCCTGCGACTGATCTCATGCTCGTCATCAGCGGACGCGCAAGTTTCGAAATGGTGCAAAAGGCATGCGCAGCAGGGTTTGGAACGCTCATCGCAGTGAGCGCTCCGTCGTCTCTTGCCGTCGATGCTGCCGGGCGCGCGGGACTGCGTCTCATCGGGTTTGCCCGCGACGATCGATTTACTGCGTACGTCGATCCTTCATCGTCGCCGACGCATTGAGAACACGATGATTTCGTGGCGCCCCCTACGTCTGTGGCCTTGGCGTTGGCATCTACGTCGCCCTCGACCATCACTATGGGTGAGTTGGCGACCGAATGGCATCGGGCTCGTGAAGCCGAATCACTATGGCGAGATGCTTCGAACAGTGTGGGCAAACCGTCGTAACTTGAAGTACGGATGGAACGTCCTTACCAAGGGGGCCTGTGATGGGTGTGCTCTTGGCGTGGCCGGGCTTCACGACTGGGGGCAAGACGGCATCCATCTGTGCAGCACGCGACTTCGGTTGTTGGAGTTCAATACTGCTGGCGTAATGAATGCTGATGCGTTGTCGGACGTTGCATCGATCGATCATCTCGACGGGGCAGGATTGCGAGAACTTGGTCGACTCGGCTACCCCATGCGACGACGGGCGGGAGAGCGCGGGTTTTCGGAGGTGAGTTGGGATGAGGCGCTATCGCTCACCGCCGATGCAATTCGTTCGACCACGCCCGACCGGGTTGGGGTGTACCTCACGAGTCGAGGGCTGACGAACGAGGTGTATTACGCCGCAGGGAAGGCTGCGCGTTCGATGGGTGTTGCATCGATCGATTCGGCGGCTCGTGTGTGCCATGCGCCATCGACGGTGGGGTTGAAAGCAACCATCGGTGTTGCGGCAACGACGTGTTCGATGGAAGACATCATTGCGTCTGACCTGGTCGTGATTTGGGGTGCGAACCCTGCGGCAAACCAGCCGGTGTTCACCAAGTATCTCTTTCTTGCGAAGGCCAGAGGGTGCAAAGTTGTGGTCATCAACCCGTTGCTTGAGCCGGCTCTCGACAGATATTGGGTCCCGAGCAATCTTGAATCCGCGGTATTTGGTACGCAATTGTGCGACCTTCATGTGCCGGTGCGCCCTGGGGGAGACGTGGCGCTGGCCCAAGCGGTCCTCAAGCGACTAGTCGAGAAGAATTCAGTCGACGTTGAGTTCATTGAACAGTGCACTAGCGGGTGGGCTGAGCTTGTCAAGCAATTGAATTGCCTTGATGAACCTGAGCTGCTCGCAGCATCTGGCGTCGACGCCGGCACGGTTGAGGCACTTGCTGATCTCTACTCGATAGCAGAGTCGGCGATCTTCGTCTGGTCGATGGGCATCACGCAACGCGCTGATGCGGTCGATGGTGTTCGGGCGATCGTGAATCTTGCTCTTTCTCGGGGAATGATCGGTCGCGATGGGGCGGGCCTCATGCCCATCCGAGGACACTCTGGGGTGCAGGGAGGTGCCGAAATGGGGGCGTATGCAACTGCGCTACCGGGCGGCCTCGACCTCAGTGATGAGAACTGTCGTTCATTGGGTGACAAGTGGGGGTTTGAGATCCCGCGAGAACCAGTGCGAACTGCACCTGAATTGGTCGAGGCTGCTCTATCCGAAGAGATCGACGTGCTGTTGCTCTCAGGCGGCAACATGGTCGATGTCCTGCCTGACCCACAGCGAGTGTCATCGTCGTTGTCGAAGGTGAAGCTACGAGTGCATCTTGATGTCGTCGCAACAACGCAGATGCTCGTTGACGGTGAAGACGTGCTGGTGTTGCCTGTGCGAACCCGCTACGAGCAAGAGGGCGGAGGCACGGAGACATCGACNGAGCGCAGGATTATNTTCTCCCCNGAGATTCCTCGCACCGTTGGAACGGCAAAGAGCGAGTGGCGNCTTTGGGGCGAAATTGCNAGCAGAGTTAACCCCTCGCATCACGAGNTCTTCAACTGGAGCGATAACCAGCACCTTCGCGCCGAGATNGCCGAAGTCGTGCCGGCTTATGCCGGAATTGAAGGCCTTTCTTCCACTGGAGATTCAGTGCAGTGGGGTGGCCGTCATCTGTGTGCTGGAGGAAAGTTTCCAACCGCAGATGGGAAGGCCCGATTCACAACACCTACTGCGAGGCCAGTGACTCTCCCAGATGGCGCATTCTTGCTGTCGACGCGACGCGGCAAGCAGTTCAACTCGATTGTGCATGGTGCTCGTGACCCCCTCACCGGAACGGCCCGAGACGCAGTGTTTATGAATCGGGTCGACGCGACTCGTCTAGGTCTGAGCAGTGGTGACCCGGTGGTGCTTGAATCTCCGGCAGGACATTTCGATGGAACCGTTCACCTTGCCGACATTGCTCAGCAGTCGCTTCAGGTCGTCTGGCCAGAAGGTAACGTGTTGATGAGCGCAGGGGTGTCTGATCGCGAAAGTGGGATACCGGATTACAACGCCGTCGTGACCGTCCGGCCCCGGTAGTCGAGTCGTGCTCCGTGCAGAGAACTCGACAAGCTCTCGTTCACACCGCTGTTTGGAGGCGCTCGACGAGCATCTCAGCGCCGGGGTGCTGGGGTGCCCCGGCACGCTGACAGATCACGAGGTTGCGGGTGACGATTGCGTCACCGATTTCCACGTCGAGGTGCGAGGGAACTTGAGCGATTGGCAACACACCCCACCCGAGACCAAGACTCACCATTTGTGCGAGNACATCAGGTTGATGACTTTCAGCAACAACCTGNGGCNAGGCACCGATATCTCGAAGACTGCGCTCGATAAGTATCCTGGTTTGGGAGTTCTGAGGGAACAGCACCCAAGGACCCCACTTTCGTGCGGGAAGTGACCCGGTGTCGGGAGGCCGAACCACGACGAGTTCCTCTTCAAGTAGATGAGTAGATGTGGTCGACGGAGGTGTTTCAGACGGTTTCACACACACAATGAGATCGAAGTCAGATCGCCGAAGTCCCGCAAGAAGTTCGCTTGAGGGGGCAACGGTGAGGTGGAACCTGATGTCAGGGAAGTCAGAGCGGAATGTTCGGAGCACTTCTGGAAAGTGCACCACTGCCCCTACATCGAGCATGCCAACACGTAGTGCTCCGATTTTGAGGGTGTTCACACGTTCCGCCCACTGAGCCAGATCGTGAGACATCGTTTGCATGGTTCTTGCATGTTGCAGCACCGGCTCGGCGAGGTCGGTGAGCACTCGGCGACGCCCTTGCCGATCGAAGAGCTGAACTCCAAGGCGACGCTCGAGGTCTGCAAGACCTTGAGACAGGGCCGGCGCTGACACTCCGATCGATGCAGCCGCAGCTGACCAGGTTGNGTGGTCGGCAACTGCGACGAGGTATTCGAGTTGACGAAGTGGAATATCGAGAGGGTCAGCCACCTGAACACTTTAGTTAAGCAANACTTAATAANANNAAATNNTNAATCANNATGACTTATCTTGGAAGTATGTCTNCGAACAACATCACACCCGCTCAAGGACGACTCGGAGTGCTGCTTCCTGGCATGGGGGCGGTGGCATCAACATTCATTGCCGGCGTCATGGCAGCCCGCCGAGGAATTCACCCCCCGATCGGTTCGGTTACTCAGATGGCGAATATTCGGTTAGGAAGCCGAGAAGAGGACCGCAACCCGTTAATCCGTGACTTCGTCTCACTTGCCTCGCTTGANGACCTCGTATTTGGTGGATGGGACCCAATTTCGCCAAATGCAATGGAGGCAGCAAAAACNGCNGGNGTGCTGCAAGGGGGCGACCTNGAAGAAGTGGCAAAGGAGCTCGANGGCGTTGTGGCGATGGAAGCCGTCTTTGACGAAGAATGGGTNTCGCGCTTATCGGGTGTCCGCGTGAAGGCCATTCCGAATAAGTGGGATCAAGCCCTTGCGCTCATCGACGACATCAACCGATTCCGTGAAGAAAACGAATGCGATCGCCTCGTCATGGTGTGGTGTGGGTCAACCGAGGCGTATCAGGAGCCGAGTGCTGTCCATGCATCAGTGGCTGCATTCGAACAGGGCCTGAAAGACAACGACGCCAATATCGCTCCAAGTCAGATNTANGCNTACGCNGCNCTNCAATGCGATGTCCCATTTGCGAACGGGGCACCAAACCTGACTACCGACCTCGACTGCATTGTCGAGCTCTCAGAACAGCGCAATGTGCCGATCGCTGGAAAAGACTTCAAGACCGGACAGACATTAATGAAGACGATCCTTGCTCCTGGGTTGAAGTCCCGCATGCTTGGCCTTCGTGGCTGGTACTCAACCAACATTCTCGGAAACCGAGACGGCGAAGTCCTTGATGCGCCAGAAAACTTCAAGACCAAAGAGATGTCAAAGCTTGGAGTGCTCGGTGGCATTTTGCAGCCGGAGGTATACCCAGATCTCTACGGCAACATCGACCATGTCGTTCGTATCAACTACTACCCGCCACGTGGTGACAACAAAGAAGGATGGGATGCCATCGATATTTTCGGGTGGCTCGGTTACGAAATGCAGATCAAAGTTGACTTCTTGTGCCGTGATTCAATTTTGGCCGCTCCCATCGTTCTTGATCTCGCGCTGTTCATGGACCTCGCACATCGCGCCGGTGAGTCGGGCGTTCAAGAGTGGTTGAGTTTTTATTTCAAGGCGCCACAGGCAGCAGGTGCTCGTGATGCAGAGCAAGATATTTTCATCCAGCAGACGAAATTGAAGAACACCCTGCGGGAGTGGATGGGTGAGAAGCCCGTTACCCACTCAGAAGCCGGCTGACCCCCTTTGCTCTTGCGGAGAGTGATGGCAGCCCTGCCATCTGAAACATCCATGTTCGTGGCATCGCCTTGATCTGATGGCGATTTTCCTCGCTGTGATCTCGGCCGTGCTGTACGGCTGGTCGGACTACATGGGCGGCCGCGCAACCCGCCACATGTCGGTGTTGCGCGTCACGCTGTACGTCGAGTCTCTTATGACGGTGTCGTATATTGCGCTCGTCGTCTTCGACCCGGCACCCTTCGTTTTACGAGATGTGATCTGGGGCGCAATCGCTGGCATCGGTGGAGTAGGCGGCGTAGCAGCGTTCTACTTGGCGTTATCGATGGGGGCGATCAGCGTTGCCTCCCCAGTCGCAGGCGTACTTTCAGCGGTCGTCCCGGTCATCGTTGGCATTGCGTTGGGAGAGCGTCCAGGCATCATCGCAATGCTCGGCATTCTGCTTGCGTTGTCATCGGTCGTCCTCGTGAGTGGAGCCTTGTCGTCTCGCCGCGCAGAAGTCACGATGCCTCGTCGACAAGTTACCCTGGTCATCGTCTCAGGGGTGCTCTTTGGGTTGTGGTATGTCGCTCTCGACATGGCCGGGTCAGAGAGCGGGTGGTGGACTTTGCTGGGCTCGCGAGCGCTCACTGTTCCGGCGCTCATCATCGTCGCATTTGTGCTTCGCGATCGACTCAAGGCTGATCGGGCATCATCATCAGGAAACCGCTGGACCCTCGGAGCATGGGCGACACTTCTTATTGCGAACCTTGCGTATTTGGTAGCTGTGAGATCTGGCTTGCTTTCGATCGTTGCGGTGATTGCTTCGATGTATCCGGCGAGCACGATCGGCCTCGCAATACTCGTTGATCGAGAGCGGCTGTCAAAGACCCAGTGGCTCGGCGTTGGGGTGGCAGGGTGCGCGCTAGTTCTTGTCGGTCTCGGCGCCTGAGTTTGCGTCAACAATCGCTTGCGACTCCTTGGACGCTGCAGCGAAAATTCCCTTTGCCATCAGCGAGGGCTCAGACTTTCTTCGCAGAAGATAAATAGCGCTTCGACGTTGGTGAACTTCGGGGTTGTCAGGAGCAGCCCAACCCGCAAGATCTGCAAGATGGCAAGCAACACGAAGATCATTGGCAGTGGCCTGACGTTCTGCTTCGGTGAGCAACGCATCAGGCCCGCCAGTCATGCTGGCGAGTACTTCTGCGAGCCGAGTGTCGGGAGCGGGCTTGAGGCGGCTCGGAGCTTTGTCCCACCAGCCGCCGTACATACGCCAGATATTCCGCACAACGAATTCTGGTTCATCGTAGAGAGGACGCAGATAGGGCAGTGCCAACGTGTCGGCAGGGAGAGACACCGTATGGATGATCTCATCGAGGGTGGCGCCATCGTTCATGAGGTCAACAACTGTCGAAACAAGATATTCAAGTGCTGAAGCGATGTCGTTTAGCACTCGGTGGATTCGTTCGGTTCCGGTGATGGGAAGTCCGTGAGCGGGAACGATGAGTTCGGGCTCCATCGCAGCCATCGCTCGGAGTGCCGCTGCCCACTCTCCCGGGTATCGCTGAACTTTCTGAGGGTTGCCGGCATTGGGGAAATTCCAGATGAGGAAATCTCCGGCCATGATCGTCTTCGACTGGGGGAGCCAGAACCAGAGGTGGTCGTCAGTTTCGCCTCGAGCGTGATAAGCCTCGATGTCGACCGCTCCGATTGTCATCGAATGGTGATCATCAACTTCAAGTGTGGGGCGAAGAGTTCCCTTCGGCAGGAAACTTCTCCATCGTCGTTCAGATGAGGCTGGCGCAAGGTCGTTTGCCGGGTCATCGTCATCGGTGACGAGACCAAGATTGATATCGGCGCGAATGCCACCAAACTGTCGGAGATTGATATCTAGGTTCCAGTTGTTGGTGTGTTCGTAGCGGTCAAACCGGTGGGCAACATTGCTGTGGCCAACGACGACGGGTGACTCCCATCGTGCGGCGAATTCGCGACTTCCTCCGACATGGTCTGCATGGCCGTGTGTGTACATGAGATGGGTAACCGGCTGTGGTCGCCAGCGAGCAATTTCATCGACGACTGCGCGCCCGGTGTTGCCGGCTGATGTGTCAAAGGCGATGAGTCCCTCGCCGCTGTCAATAACGACAGAGTGGCTAAAACTTTCGACGATTGCAAGGTCATCCCGAAGCTCGGATAGTTCTTGAGTAACCCGGTTCACGGGAGCATCTGCAACCCCGCTATCGATGACGCGCGATGAGAACTCGAGAAGATCAGCCATGTCGCAACACTACGCAGTCTTGGGACGGCCATCGGTCGTTAAACGCATTTCGTTGGGAGCATTTGGCGACTTCGCCGGGGTATGCGAAGTTAGGTCATCGGGCTCACACCAGTTGGGGCAGCGGGATGACATGCATAGTGATTACCAGAGTGCGTATTTGCATTTTCAGCGCAGCGCTCAGCAGATTCTCAAAGGGGGAAACAACTCGGACGCACCAATTGACGTCGGCTAGAACTAGGTCATGGCGCAAGTAGCCAGTTCTCGCTACGCACTCTCTGCGGCGAATACCGAGCGCGCCCGGCAGGCTGGATATGTCGACGCTCAATGGCCGCTTCCTGCGATTGACCCCTCCCGGCTGCGGGAATTTCAGGAGCGCTCGAACGCAAGGGCAGCACTGAGCACAGCGTTGTGGCTAGCGCTAATTCTGATGTCAGGTTGGGTGCTCGTCGCCACGTGGTGGTCATGGTGGTCGCTTCCAGCGGTCGCTGTGTACTCAGCTCTTTACGGAGGAGCGAGCGATTCTCGGTGGCATGAGATGGGGCATGGAACCGCCTTCAACTCTCGACGGCTCAATGACGCGGTCTATTACCTCGCATGTTTCATGCTGTTGCGAGGGCCGACGGTATGGCGGTGGTCGCACTACCGTCATCACACGGACACGATCATTACCGGCCATGATGCGGAGATTGCGTTTCAGCGACCGCCCAGCATCGTCCGAGCTCTGTGGCGTTTTACCCACGTGCAGGGTGGGCTGGAATTGCTTGGTCGGCTTCTTCGTCACTCGGTTGGTCGTCTTGATGCGGAAGCACGAGAGCTCGTTCCCGAGCACGAACAGCATCGGGTTGTTGTCGAGTCTCGGGTCATGGTGGTGATTCTGGCTGCAGCAGTGATGATGAGCGGCTTGCTGAGTAGTGCTGTTCCCGTCATCCTGGTTGGAGGGTCAACAATTCTCGGTGGCTGGCTTGTCGTCTTCTTTGGAATTACCCAGCACGCAGGGTTGCAAGAAGATGTCCTTGACCATCGTCGCAATACAAGGACAGTGATGATGAACCCGGTATTCCGGTTCCTGTATCTCAACATGAATTTTCATGTTGAGCATCACATGTTTCCGAGCGTCCCTTACCACGCGTTGCCTGAACTTCACGCAGAGATTGGGCCTCAACTCGCTCCTGCCCTTCCCTCGACAGGTGCTGCGTACCGACAAATCTTTTCTGCACTGCGGAAGCAGCGAAACGATTCGTCCTATGAAATTCCGATTGATCTGCCGACGATGACCGGTGGAGAAAAAGCGATTGATATTGGCGCAGAGAATTGGATGCGTGGCCCAGAGGGGCAGGTCATCCTCGGCCTTGAAACCTCTCTCGGCGATGGAGAACTTCGACGAGTTGATGTTGGTGATCGCAGTCTCGTCGTTGGCCGTACTGAGAGCGGAAGGTTGTTCGCCTGCGACGGGTGGTGCTCACACCAAAAGGTTCATCTCGCTGGTGGAGCGATTATTGGTGAAGAAATCGAGTGTCCGAAACACAATGCCCGGTTCGATTGTTTGTCAGGAGAGGCCACACGGAAACCAGCGCACGAAATGCTTCGCACCTACCCTGTCACCGTTAGCGAGGGCCGCATTTCAATTGATTCCCCTCGCAGTGATTCAGTAGGGGGCTGAACCGCCCTTTTCAGGAGGCGCTTCGACCGACCGAGCCTTGTCAAGCTCATCAGCAAGAGCGGTTCTCAACGTTGGAAGATCGGTGGACACAGTGATCATCTTGAAGCCTTGACGTCGCCGAAGGGCGGCAAGATCTGACGTTGCGTGAATTCCTGGCGTCACTCCGTGGCGGGTGCATGCCTCGACAATCGTTGAAAGGGCATTATCAAATTCAGGTGTTCCGTCGTTCCCGGCTGCGCTAAGTCCAAGACTGATCGCAAGATCTGCGGGGCCGACGTATGCCGCGTCGACTCCATCGACGCTGAGAATGTCGTCAACGTTGTTGAGGGCTTCGACTGTTTCAATCATTGGGATGACAGCGATGTGAGCGTCTGCCCAGACGCGATAATCGCCGTGGCGTGGAGCGGAGACTGCAGGCCCCCAGCTTCGACTGCCGAGCGGGGCATAGCGAGCTGCTCGAACAGCCGCTCGGGCCTCCTCGGCTGTGTTCACCATCGGAATGATGATGCCGTGGCATCCCGCATCAAGCATCTTGCCGATAATGCCGGGTTCATTCCAAGGCACTCGCGCAATAGGAATGCCACTGCCGAGCTCGATTGCTTGAATCATTGGCACGACAGAGTCGTACCCGATCGCCCCGTGCTGAGTGTCGATGCATACGTAGTCAAACCCGGCGCGAGCGCACGATTCAGCAGTGACTGGTGATGGTATGAATGTCCATGCCCCCAAAGTTTCTTCGTTTCGATCCCACTTCGTTCGCAGTGTGTCTCGCTGTGCCACGTCGCCGCTCCTTGTCATGAGGCTTTGTCGTGAGGGTATTCGGGAAGAGGGCTATATCGAGAGTCGATTGGGTGCGTGACGTCTACGAGAACCGTGTGTGCTCACCGTCGGGAAGAGGAACTGCAAACGTATTCAACGTGAATGAGACAAGGGTGTAGTAGCCGGCGAGCGCAACGATCTCGACTGCGGTTGGTTCGTCAACGATGTCGACGAGCCGAGACAGTTCTTCTTCCGGAATAACGCCATGCTCTACCAGCGCAGAGACCGCCGAGAACATCTGTCCATGAGTTGCATCACTTGTCGCTGACCGAACAGCAGCTTCAGAGCAAGATTCGATCGCTGCGATCAATTCTTCAGACATCCCGGCGCTTCGGGCGATCCCTGCGTGAGCCCAAAACTCAAATTCGCTTTTCCAATGCGCTCCAACGGTGAGAATGACTAACTCGCGGGTGATGGCATCAAGGCTTGAAGAAAATCGAAGTTGCTCACCCGCAGCAGCAAAGGCTCGACCGATATGTGGAATCTGCAGCCAGGCGTTAAACGGCCCGGTGAGCGCACCATCTTTGACCATCCATGGTGCGGCACCCCGCGGCCCTTCGGTGATGTCGTTCCACAGCTGGGTTTGAGACTCGTTGAGATCTGCTTCTGTGAGAGCTGGAAGGTGGCCAACCCGTCGGTTATCTGTCATAGCCGACACCGTAGGCGCGCCTGTTGGCGCGGTGCGTTATGAAACCTTTGGCATGACATCTTCGGCAAGACGGTGAAGCTGGTCATCGACCTTGTCGTATGAATCACCCGGCATCGCCGGGAAGATGATGAGGTTTTCAAGCCCGAGTTCGTCTTTGTACATGCCGATCGTTTCCGCAACGTCTTCTGCGGTGCCGACCGCCCATGTTCGCTGACGATCCATCGAGTCTTCGAGGGTAGGGATGAGGCCCGGAGGAGACGGCTTTCCATCGTCACCCATGTAGCCCTTCGACCATCCGTAAGGACCAAGAAATTTCCAAAACTCATCGTGCCCGGGTCGCACCGATGCGATCGCTTCCTCTCGGGTGTCGCCAACGCAGGTGCACAACACGAGTGCCCGCTTCTCGCCCTGGGGTAGATCTTCGCCGTGGACAGATGCATAGGTCTCTGCAAAGTGTTCCCAGCGAGCACGAGTAAATGAGTGGTGGTTGTTCCAAAACACACCACCCCAACCAGATGTTGCGACTTGATCGAGCGTTGGCGGAGATGTGATGGCCTGCCATGTCTCGTAGGGGTACAGCGGACGCGGAACGAGGCTGAGTTCTTCAACGAAGCCTCCACGATCTGGAATGCCAGCAGGTGGAAAGTCAAAGACGTCTCCGTGAAACGAGAATGACTCATTGTTCATTGCGAGGTGAATGACTTGCATGGCCTCATCAAACATCGCCCGGTTGAGATCATCGGCGGCCTTTGCATCGGGGTTATCAAAACTGCCGATTTTCGTGCCGAGTGTCTCAGCTTCTCGTGGAACCGTGCCTCGGCCGACCCCAAGAATTCCTCGTCCGCCCGAAATGTTATGGAGCGTCGCGAAATCCTCGGCCAGTTTGAGAGGGTGCCATTGGGGGACGATGTTGAATGCCATGCCAATGCGGATGCGTTCGGTGCGTTCAGCAAGGATTGCTCCGGTGAGAAGTCCGTTGGGGATGATCTCGTAGCCCTCATATTGAAAGTGGTGCTCGGTGAGCCAGAACGAGTCAAAACCCAAGTCGTCGGCGAGCACCCCCATGTCGAGAATTCGTTCGGTGGCGTGCCACACCGCAGCGTTGTCATAGCGGCGATCGGTTGGCGCTGGCAGCCCCGCACCAGCGTCGTCCATCTCGACGCCGCCGAAGAGGAAAATTCCAGTTCGCATGATGTCCACTGTAGATGATCGTTCGTCTCTCTGTTTCAGGCGGTGATCGTCAAGAATCGGAAGATATGAGCAATTGGACAACGATTCGTTATGACATACCTGTTGAACGGGTGGCGAGAATTACGCTCGCTCGTCCAGAGAAGGCGAACGCTCAGGATTACACCATGCTGAGTGAGATCAATGAGGCGTTTGATCAGGCGGCGAATGACCCTGAAGTTCGTGTAATCGTGCTTGCGGCTGACGGAAAGCACTTCTCGTCAGGCCACGATCTCGCTGCGGGAACGTCGATGGACGACATTGATGCGATCGGGACGTGGTGTCATTTTGATGCTCCCGGTGCTGAGGGCTACATGGCAACTGAGGCCGAGATGTACGTGGGGCTCTGTTGGCGTTGGAGAAACCTTCCGAAGCCGACGATTGCGCAGGTGCAAGGCAAGGTCATTGCTGGAGGACTGATGCTCGTCTGGCCGATGGATCTCATCGTCTGTGCTGATGACGCATCATTTTCCGATCCGGTTGTCGCGTTTGGTGTGAATGGTCACGAGTATTTCACTCATCCGTTTGAGGTCGGGGCGCGTCTTGCAAAAGACATGCTTTTTACCGGACGTGCAATCACCGCTGATGAGGCCCATCGCGCAGGAATGGTGTCGCGAGTGGTTCCGCGTGACGAACTTGAAGACACCACCTTGGAGTTGGCATCTCATATCGCAAAGCGCCCGATGTTTGGCCTCAATCTTGCCAAGCAAAGTGTCAACCACACCTTGGACGCAATGGGGATGTACACCGCTATCCAGTCAGCATTTGGATTACATCACGTCGGGCACAACCACAATTTCCGCTTACACGACATGTTGGTCGACCCGTCAGGAATCGACGTCATTCGTTCAGAGGCGTAACAGCCGCAAGATCTGCTCAGATCGCGCTAGGCGTACGCGCCCGGACGTTTGAACATCGAGCGATGCCAGCGTCGTGGAGTGACCGCAATTGCTCGAGGCTCGTCTTCAAACATCCAACGAGCAAAGTTTCGGCGCCCCCATCGGCCGCTTTTTGCAACGATCGTGAGCGCGGTTTCTGCTCCTCGTTGCGAGGCAAGAATTTTGCCAAGCCGAACTGACATTCGATGGTCAGCAACAAGTTCTTGTCGAACAGAGCGCTCGTAACGTTCTGTAACTGCGTTCGTCGATCCGCCGTTGAGAATCGACTCGGCCGCGAGACGTCCGGTGAGCAGCGCTTGACCGATGCCCTCTCCGGTCATCACATCGGTAGCCGCAGCGGCGTCACCGGTAAACATTACCGAGCCTGAAATCAACGGTAACTCGCCGACCCGGGCTGGAATTGGCCATGCGGTGTGGCGATCGATGAGGGTGCAGTCGTCGCCGAGCGCTTCACGGATGTGCGGCCGCTCAAGCAGGTCGCGCCAGATGGTCGCCATGTTCTTCCCCGAGAGGATTTCACCGCGAGGCATGCCGAATCCGATGTTGACATCGCCGTTGCCGAGGGGGAATGACCATGCGTAGCCCGGCAGTAAATCGCGCTCGAACCAGACGATGAGTTCGTTGCGCGCTTGCCCTGTGGCGCCTTGGCCATATTGACGGAATGCATGCCACTCACCTCGATAGCCCTCCGGAGTGAGCCCGAGTTCTCGGCGAACGGTGCTCCACATGCCGTCAGCGGCGACAACAAACGATGGGGTGACCGGACCGAGGTCATCGAGATCAACGGTGACCACGTCGCCCGCTCGCGATGCCCCGCTCACGCCGACGCCTTGAAGAACCTGCGCCCCCTCGCGTTCTGCGGATGCAAGCAATGTGGCATCGAAGTCGAGTCGACGAGCGACAGCGGCGTAGGTGCCCGTTGTCGGCAAGGGGACGGTGAATTCTCTGCCGGCGGGGGAACGAAGTCGGGCGCCGCCGATTTCGGTAAATGAGGTGATGTCGCCGGTTGGCACTCCGAGATGTTCAAGCTCCCGAAGTGCAAGGGTCGTGAGTCCATCACCACAGCACTTATCTCGCGGGAAGGTCGCCTTGTCGACGATAGTGACGGATCTGCCGGCCCGGGCGAGTGAAATTGCCGCTGCAGAACCGGCGGGGCCTCCACCGACGACGAGCACGTCAATCTTCGGAGGCGCAGTGTTTGTCACTCCCTCGAGATTAGAGGCGATCTGCAATCGGTGTTGATTCGTTCTCCAAACATGTGGAACGGAGGTTCTCCGCCTCCGTTGTCGTTAGGTCATGCGCTCTAATCTGATCGGGTGAGTAACGGCACGGGCTCGATTGCCCGTCAATTATCGGAGGAAACATGGCACGGCTTTGTGAAGGGCGAGTAGCGATTGTGACGGGGGCTGGTCGAGGGATCGGGCGTGAGCACGCTCTATGCCTCGCCCGTCAAGGTGCAAAGGTCGTGGTGAATGATCTCGGTGGAGCGGTCGACGGTACCGGTGGCGAACTCACTCCAGCACAGTCTGTTGTCGATGAGATCATCGCGATGGGTGGCGAAGCTGTTGTGAATGGTGACAATGTCGCCGACTTCGATGGTGCAGGAAGAATGATTGCTCAAGCGGTTGACACCTTCGGTGACTTGCACGCAGTCATCAACAACGCAGGAATTCTGCGAGATCGCATGCTCGTCAACATGACCGAAGACGAGTGGGATGCGGTCATCAATGTGCATTTGAAGGGCACATTCGCGCCAGCAAAGCATGCGTGTGGTTATTGGCGAGATCGCTCAAAGGCGGGTGATGCGGTCAGCGGCCGAATCATTAATACGTCGTCGGTATCGGGTATCTACGGCAACCCTGGCCAGACAAATTACGGGGCAGCAAAGGCAGGCATTGCAGCGTTTACGGTCATTTCTGCTCTTGAGATGGAGCGGTATGGAGTGACCGTTAATGCAGTTGCCCCCGTCGCGTTAACTCGCATGACCGAAAACCTCGGTCCCGCACCCGAGACACCCGAAGAGGCCGACCTTCGGTCGCCACGTTGGATTGCTCCGATCGCAACCTGGTTGGCCTCGGAGGAGTCAAGTGGGGTGACGGGTCGCGTATTTGAGGCGTCAGGTGAGTTCTTGGCAGTAGCCGAGGGTTGGGTGCGTGGTCCGTCGGTGTCACCAATCGATGATCCGGAAGCGCTCGGCCCGCTCGTCGAGACTCTGCTCTCTACAGCTCGTAAAAATTCAGGAATGAACGGTGTTGCCGGAGGTCCTCCGCAACCACAGGAAGGGAACTGATATGCCACTCGATCCATCTGCAGTTGGGACAAAAGGCGACCCGGTCGACCTCTCATGGGATTCAAAAGATTGCCTTCTCTACGCGGTCGGCATCGGCGCCGGCGCTGATGAACTGGCCTTCACTACAGAAAACACAGCTGACGTTGTTCAGCAGGTCTTTCCAACATTCCCGGTCGTTCTCGGGTGGGGCAAAGGTTCACCGATGAAAGCTGTCGGCGAGTTCGACCCTGCGCTACTCGTTCACGGTCAACAGGCGGTGACACCAGCACGAGCGTTACCGACGTCGGGCTCGGCGACAATGCAGAGTGAGATCGTCGCCATGTACGACAAAGGGAAAGCCGCTGTTGTGGTGTCAGAAACGACGCTGACCGATGCAGATGGAGTGCTCTGCACATTGACATCGTCGGCATTCATCCGCGGTGCCGGCGGTTGGGGTGGTGATCGTGGGCCTTCGGGGCCGGTGAACGAACCCCCTCAGCGAGACCCCGACCATATGGTGAGTTACACGACCGCTCCTGATCAGGCATTTGTTTACCGCCTATCAGGCGACCGTAACCCACTGCATACTGATCCGTCGTTTGCGGCTCGCGGCGGGTTCCCGACCCCGATTCTGCACGGACTGTGCTCGTATGGATTCACCGGCCGTGGCCTTCTTCACTCGCTGTGTGGGTCTGACCCATCTCGCTTCAAGCACATCGAAGCTCGGTTTGCGTCGCCGGTGATCCCCGGAGAAACCCTCGACATTCGGATGTGGGACAACGGCGACGGGTCAGCCATGTTCACCACCTCAGTCGGCGACCGCACGGTGATCGACCAAGGGCTCGTCAAGTTTGACTAAGGGCACCTATGTCGATTGATCCCCGATCGATGTACCGAACGTTTCGTTCGGTCGTTCGTTTTAAGTCGATCGAACTCGATCCGGTCGAACGTCGCTTGTCGAGTTGTGCCGATATTGAAGATCTTCGGCGTATCGCTCGGCGTCGCCTCCCTCGAGGTGTCTTCGATTACATCGATGGCGCGGCTGAAGATGAGCGAACGCTTGAGCGGAATTCTTCGGCGTTTGGGCGTCTTGGGCTCCGCCCGAATGTGCTTCGTGATGTGAGCGATATCGATACGTCGGTCGACTTTTTTGGAAGCACGTTGCCATTGCCGCTGATGTTGTCTCCAACGGGGTACACGCGGATCACCAACTCTCAAGGTGAACTTGCCGTTGTTCGAGCAGCGCAGCGAGCCGGAATTCCATATTCTTTGTCAACGATGGCGACCCGTTCGATTGAAGAAGTCGCCGAGGCAGGACCAAACGTCGACAAGTGGTTTCAGGTGTATACGTGGCGCGATCGAGGGCTTGTCGCCGAACTCGTCGGTCGAGCGAAGGCTGCGGGGTACACGGGCCTGTGGCTCACCGTTGATACTGCGGTGCTGGGCCGTCGTGAGCGCGACGTTCGACGCGGCTACACGATTCCTCCAAAGATTGGTCCTGGCACCATCGTCGATGGCATTTTGCACCCGGGGTGGACTCTTGATTTCATCACGAACCCGCCGATCATGTTCGCCAACGTCGTTGGACATGACGGCCACGACGAAGATGGCACCGACCCCATTTCGCTTGCAGAGCACGTGATGCACAGTTTTGACCAGGCACTGTCGTGGGACGATGTGCAATGGTTGCGTTCGCTGTGGGATGGCCCCATCGTGCTGAAAGGAATTCAGCGCGTTGACGACGCGCAGAGAGCAGTTAACGCAGGTGTCGAAGGCATTGCGCTCTCAAATCATGGTGGACGTCAACTCGATGATGCTCCTACGCCCGTCGAACTCATTGAGCCAGTAGCCCAGGCGGTAGGTGGCCAGGTCAAGATCATTTGTGATGGTGGAATCCGTCGGGGATCTGACATTGTGAAAGCACTTGCGTTAGGTGCTGACATGTGTTCGATCGGCCGCGCGTATCTGTACGGGATGGGTGCGGCTGGTGAACGCGGGGTCGATCACGTGATCAAGTTCCTCGACGACGGTGTTCGTCGCACGATGGCGCTGTCGGGTCGGCGTTCGATCGATGAGATCGATCGTGATCTCGTCGAATGGCGTGTGTGACAAGATGCTCTCATGAGGCTCGATAGTTCTGCCGCAAGTTTTCTACAAATGCTCGTTGACGCAGGGCGTCCTCCGTTACATGAGTCGATTCCGGTTGACGCTCGCGCCGGGTATGACGCCCTTGCACCGTTCGGCGGTGAGGGTGCTGACGTCGAGTCAGTCACCGAGACCACCATCGATGGAGTGCCATGTCACGTGGTTCGGCCACGCGGGGTAAGCACTCCGCCGGTACTCGTGTGGTTCCATGGCGGTGGATGGGTGATTGGTTCTGCGGAAGCCTCGCTCGCCGTATGTCGAGATCTAGCGGCCGCTGCTGGATGTGCGGTGGTGTCTGTCGATTACCGGCTTGCGCCTGAGCATCCGGCGCCGGCCGCAGTGATGGATTGCACTGCGGTGACGAAATGGGTTCTCGAGCATGGGTCTGAGATTGGTCTTGATCACCGTCGGGTTGCCGTTGGCGGTGACTCAGCGGGGGGCAACCTTTCGGCCCTTGTCGCTCTTGATCTCGGCGAGGAACTCTGCCATCAGGCGCTTGTGTATCCCGCCGTTGACCTCACCATTTCGCATCCATCAATCGACGAAAACGCTGAGTGTTACCTGTTGACAAAAGCGGGCATGGAATGGTTCGTCGGTCATTACCTCGGTGGCACTGGCATCGACGCCGGTGATGCATCGGTGTCTCCGATAGCAGCGCCGTCGGCCCGCATGCGAAATGCGGCAACTGCGTCAGTGCTCGTGGCTGGGTTTGACCCACTTCGCGATGAAGGGCTTGCGTACGCAACCGCTCTCTCCGATGCTGGGGTGGCGACACAAACCAAAGCGTTCTCCGGTCAGATCCATGGCTTCTTTTCATATCGAATGCTCATCCCGGAGGCCGAGGAGGCCATCGATTGGGTGGCTCAGCGATTGAAAGATGCGTTCGCCCAGCGCTGAGA
This sequence comes from Acidimicrobiaceae bacterium, assembly GCA_002727235.1. Classification (GTDB taxonomy): domain Bacteria; phylum Actinomycetota; class Acidimicrobiia; order Acidimicrobiales; family Ilumatobacteraceae; genus Casp-actino5. Next base: position 14,790 of record PBWL01000012.1, on the reverse strand, counting down.
GCTGACTGCGCGCTCGCTATGCATTTGCAAGTAGCGCGGTGATGTGAGCGGTGACTTCCCCGATCGGCATATCGGCCCGTTCACCCGTGAGGCGATCCTTCACTTCGACAAGGCCGTCGGTGATGCCTCGGCCAACGACGACAATTGTGGGCACTCCAATGAGTTCTGCATCTTTAAATCGCACTCCGGGTGAGACTCCCTCGCGGTCATCGAAGAGAACGTCGATGCCAGCGGCTTCAAATTCGGCAGCAAGCGTTTCAGCAGCGGGTCGCTGCGGGCCGTCATCTTTGCCGGCGATGACAAGATGCACGTCGGCAGGAGCAACAGCCCGCGGCCAGCACAGCCCATACTCGTCATGATGTGATTCTGCGATAGCGGCTACCGCTCGGGACACGCCAATGCCATACGACCCCATCGTGACCGTCACCTGCTTGCCATCAGCATCCAACACCTTGAGGTCGAGCGCTTCGGCATATTTGCGGCCGAGTTGAAAGATATGGCCGATCTCGATGCCGCGGGCCATCGACATAGGCTCACCACATTGAGAGCAGGGGTCGCCTTCGAGCACTTCGGCTGCCTCGATCGAGCCATCTGCGGTGAAGTCGCGGCCGCATACAAGGTAAGTAACGTGGTGCCCAGCAGTATTCGCCCCGGTGACCCACGCAGTGCCGTTCACGACTCGGGGATCGACGAGGTAACGAATCCCAGTCGGAGAGTCAGTGCCAAGCGCCTGCGGTCCGATGTAACCCTTGACGAGCGACGGGTATTTCTCGAAGTCGGCATCGGTGAATGGCGTGGGTTCTGCGGGTGCAACCTGCGCTTCGACTCTTTTGAGATCGACCTCTCGGTTTCCTGGAATTCCGATGGCGAGAGGCTCGACGGTGCCATCGGGGTGAACGAGATTGAGCACCACGTTTTTCAACGTGTCGTCGGCCGCCCACGGCCGATCGGAGCGTTGAGTGGCGGCGGTGGCGTTGAGATGTTCGACGAGCGAATCGATTGTCGGTGTATTTGGCGTATCGACGACGGTTGCCGCCGGGTAATTAACAGAGGGTGCTGAAGTTGCCGCAACGAGCACGGCCTCAGTGTTTGCTGCGTAACCGCATGACGTGCACTGCACAAATGTGTCTTCGCCGACATCAATAGGAGCGAGGAATTCTTCCGATGCAGAGCCTCCCATTGCGCCTGACATTGCAGACACGATGATGTAGGGCAGCTCGAGTCGGTCAAAGGTCGAGATATACGCATTGCGATGTCGGTGATATGACGCTTGTAGTCCTTCATCGTCGACATCAAATGAGTATGAATCTTTCATCACGAACTCACGGCCTCTCAACAAGCCAGCGCGGGGACGAGCCTCATCGCGGTACTTCGTTTGGATTTGGTAGATCGACAAAGGAAGATCGCGATACGAAGAAAAGAGATCCCGAACGACGAGCGTGAACATTTCCTCGTGGGTTGGCGCGAGTAGAAAATCGTTATCGCGGCGATCTTTCAGTCGAAAGAGGTTGGGGCCATACTCGGTCCAGCGGCCGGTCGCTTCATAGGGCTCTCGAGGCAGAAGCGCAGGGAAGTGAACCTCTTGAAAGCCGGCGATGTTCATCTCATCTCTAATGACGTCCTCGACTTTTCGATAGGTGATCCAGCCGAGAGGAAGCCACGTGAAGCCCCCAGGGGCCGCCCTGCGGATGTACCCAGCTCGAACGAGCAGCCGGTGCGAGGGCACTTCGGCGTCTGATGGGTCGTCTCGAAGTGTTCGCAAGAAAAGAGTTGACATCCGAAGCACGTCCGCACACTACCGTGCGGCCTTGGCTGCCCCTAGTAACTGGGGCAATCAGCACCCTTCCCGATTCCTCTTCGACTCAGGTATGATGGAAGGGCTATTTCGAAACGAATAACGCTCTATGCGTATCCGACCGAAAGGCGTGGGGTTCACCCCACGCCTTATTTGTTGGATGGGCACAGGTCGACACAACACAAAGGAGGGCACGATGACATCTACGACGATCGATCGAGTTCGAGCCCTCGTTGAGCCTGTGGTCAGTGACTTGGGTCTTGAGATCTATGACCTTGAGCAACGTGGTGGAACACTGCGAGTGATGATCGACACCCCGCCGGGTTCTGAATCTGGTGTCAGTCTTGACACGATCGCCGTGGTGACTCGACTTGTGTCACGAGAGCTTGATCATGAGGACCCGATTCCGGGGAAATACACGTTGGAGGTCACCAGTCCTGGTGTCGAACGTGCTCTTCGTACCCCGCACCATTTCACTCGTGAAGTCGGTAAGCGCATCACCGTTCGACTTGCTGATCCATCGGTTGAGCAACGCCGAGTTGAGGGATTGCTCTCCTCATGTGACGGAAGCGTGATCGTGCTTGATACCGATGCGGGACCGCTGACCATCGACATTTCTGCGATCGATAAGGCCAAAACAATCTTTGAATGGGGGCCGGCGCCGAAACCCGGCGGTCCCCGAAACAAAAAGCCCCGGCAAACGGGAACATCAACAACCGATCTCGCGTCGTCGAAAGACAGCGGGACAGACGCGGAGGAACAACCGTGAGTAATCTCGACATGAGCGAAGCCATCAAGATGCTTGCCCAAGAGAAGGGCTTGTCCGTTGATGCACTGTTGCAGGTACTAGTTGAGGCACTNGCAAGTGCGTACAAGNGCCGTCCTGACGCAGCCGATGAAGTGCAGGTGGGNGTNGACCCCGACACGATGGAGTTCACCTTTACCGCTTACGACCTCGANGAGGATGGCGAATGGGTGAATCCTCGCGATGACACGCCAAATAAGGCGGAACTCGGTCGCATCGCCGCTCAAACCGTTCGTCAGGTGATGTCACAACGCATTCGTGAGGTGGAGCGTGACCGCAAGTTTGAGGAGTACGCAAACCGTGAGGGCGACTTGGTGTCGGGCATTATCGAGCGGACCGAGGCTCGCTATGCCCTGCTTGACCTCGGACGAGTCGAAGCACTCATGCCGCAAGCTGAGCAAGTCCCATATGAACGACCGAACCGCGGTGATCGCTCGAAGGCCTACATCGTTGAGGTTCGCAAGACCGCCAAGGGGCCGCAGATAGTTGTCTCTCGTACACACCCAGGGTTAATCAAGCGCCTATTTGAACTCGAAGTTCCCGAAATTGCTGACGGCGTCGTTGAGCTCCGAGCATGTGCTCGCGAGCCCGGACACCGAACAAAAATTGCGGTGTGGTCGAATGATCACAACGTTGATCCGGTTGGAGCATGCGTGGGCGCCCGCGGTGCCCGGGTGCGAATGGTCGTCAATGAGCTCCGCGGCGAAAAGATCGACATTGTCCCCTTCAGCGATGATCTCGCTGATTTCGTGTCGAAGGCACTGTCGCCTGCGAAGGTCACTCAGGTAGTGATCTCTGATGATGGCACCCAAGCTGATGTCATCGTCCCCGATCATCAACTATCGCTCGCAATTGGGCGTGAGGGTCAAAACGCTCGCCTCGCAGCTCGATTGACCGGTGTTCGCATCGACATTCGCTCTGAAACCCAAGATGCCGATGGGGAAACCTCCGGGGGTTACGCAGCCGAGCTCGGCAATGTCGAGTACGCAGAAGGCGAATGGGTCGAGAACGCAGAGTCGGGCGAAATGGAGTGGCACGCTGCCGACGGAAGTGTGATCAGCCAAGCTGAATGGGCGGCACAGAGCTCTGACGGCGGTGAAGAGGAGGCGGCCGAAAGCGGGGAAGATGAGACCCCAGAGGCTTCGGAGGCAACAGAAGCGCCGGTCAGTAGCGACAGCGAATTTGCTGATGGCGAAGCCGAAGGCGGTGATGACGTCGACTGAACTGCGGCTGAGAACCTGCATCGAGTGTCGCCAGCGTTGCGAACAAGACAAGTTGTTCCGATGTGTATACGGCGACAGGGGAGCGGTCATTGACCGCATTGGTGCAGGACGAGGGGCATGGCTCTGTGGCGTTAAATGCGCACAACAGGCGCTCCGGACAGGTGCGTATGCGAAGGCATGGCGAGTAGAGGTTGACCAAAACGACTTAGGAGAGATGATCCGTTCGGAGGTGTTTGCTGGCACTGAACGGGTGTAACAACGAGAATTGTTTGAGAGACTGGGAAACGACTGAGGGATAGAGGAATCAAGTGGCGAAGAACGTAAGAGTGCATGAGCTAGCGAAAGAACTTGGCATGACCAATGCCGAGATGGTCGAGCTCTGCCACAGCCTCGGTGTGCCGATCAAGGGTCAGTCCTCCTCGCTCAACGAGGCCTATGCCGACATGGTGCGCCGTAAGGCCGAGCGCGAGGGCCTCACGCGCGATGAACAGCCGCAGGAAGCACCCGCAGAATCTGTTGGATCAAAGGCAAAGAAGGCGGGTTCAACCATCCGCATTCACGCCCTGGCAAAAGAACTCCAGATGACGAACCCTGAACTCGTTGCGTTCTGTCAATCGCTCGACCTTGCAGTGAAGGGGCATTCGTCGACGCTGAAAGAAGATGATGCAGCAATGGTTCGCGAGAAAGCTCAGCAAGCTGGGCTTACCGGGTCAACAGCCCCGGCACCGGCGCCTGCAGCCGATGAGTCAGCCGCCATCGTAGAAGCGGAACCAGCACAGCAGCCTGCCACAAAGCCAGAGTCTTCCGCCGCAGAGGAGTCGGTCGATGAAACTCCTGATCCCACCCCAGAGGCTGATGGTGGGTCGAGTGACGAGGCCCCAACTCCTGAACCACCAGCAGATCCCGCCCCACGGGTAATTTCGAGTGCCGGTCCGGGAAGCCAACCAGATCGAGTGGTGTCGAGTCCAGGGCCCGAATCTGCAAAAGCGGCGCCCCCGACTGAGTCCGATCCCACGTCGTCAAGTGCCGTACCGCGCCCGACACCTCCGGTTGGGGCGAGTGGTCGCCCAATTCCGCCGCCTCCGGGTCGTCCAGTGTCATCGAGTGGTAAACGCATTCCTCCGCCCCCGGGTCAAGCAAATAGCCCTGGCCGGCCAGCTCCTGGCGGTCGCCCCGGCGAGCCGCGCCCAGGTAATCGTCCTGGCGGCTTTGGCGGTCCTCGTCCTGGCGGTGGCCCAGGTGGTCCCGGCGGCCCGGGTGGTCCGGGTGGTGGTCCTGGTGGCCGGCCAGGTCCAGGTGGTAGACCAAGCGGACAACGCCGTCCACCTCGTCGTTCAAAGCGGCGTCGTCGCCGCGATCAAGACGAGTTGCAGCCACAGCATCTCCAGTTAACCGATCGCTCGGCTCCGGTTCCTGAAGGCACGATTGTGATCGAGCGCGGAGTGTCCGCTCAGGAGTTTGCGCCGAAGCTCAATCGCACAGCGGCCGATGTGGTGAAGTTCCTGCTCAATAACGGTGAAATGGTCACGGCCACCCAGGCGCTGTCAGATGATCACATGGAATTGTTCGCCCTTGATGTCAGCGCCGAACTTCTTCTCGTCGACCCTGGTCAGCAGCAAGAGCTTGAACTGCAAGCACTCTTCGATGATAGTGACGATGACGACGTGGAGGCCCAGCAGCTGCGTCCGCCAGTCATCACGGTGATGGGCCATGTTGACCACGGAAAGACCACGGTTCTTGACAAAATCCGATCGGCCAATGTTGTCGACGGAGAGGCGGGTGGCATCACGCAGCACATCGGCGCCTATCAGGTCGATCGGAGTGGTCACGTCATTACGTTCATTGATACTCCCGGTCACGCTGCCTTCACGAATATGCGTGCCCGCGGAGCGCAAGCCACTGACATTGTCGTGCTCGTCGTGGCCGCTGATGACGGCGTAATGCCTCAGACCATTGAGGCGATCAGTCATGCTCGTGCCGCAGAGGTTCCGATCATTGTGGCGGTGAACAAGATCGACAAAGAGAACGCAGATCCGCAACGAGTGTTGACACAACTCGCTGAACACGAACTCGTCCCCGAGGCGTGGGGCGGCGACACGATCGTGGTCGAGATGTCTGCTCTACAAGATGCTGGCATCGACGACCTTCTCGATCAGTTGCTCGTCGTCGCCGAACTCGAAGAACTGACTGCGAACCCCACCGGCCGAGCCAAGGGCATTGTGCTCGAGGCAAACCTCGATAAGGGTCGTGGTCCTGTTGCCACGATTCTCGTCGATAAGGGTGAGCTGAAGGTCGGTGACCCGATTGTCGCCGGGGCATCGTGGGGTCGCGTCCGTGCAATGATCAACGACCGTGGCGAGCAAGTGAAGGTTGTCGGGCCATCGTCACCGGTAGAGGTGCTTGGCCTGTCGTCAGTGCCGGCGGCCGGCGATGAGTTCCGCGCTGCTCCTGATGAACGCATCGCGCGAATGGTGGGAGAAGCTCGAACACATCATCGCAAGATTCGTGATCAGCGAGCCGATGCCCGCGTGAAGACCGGAACCAAACTTGAAGACATTTTCACTCAGATTCAGAGTGGCGAATCAGCAACGCTCAACATTGTGCTGAAAGCCGACGTGCAGGGTTCGCTTGAGGCGGTTACCGACAGCCTGCGCAAATTGGGTCGCGATGAGGTCGAGCTTGTGTTCGTGCACCGTGCGGTCGGGGCGATTTCTGAAAACGACATCACCTTGGCGGCGACCACCAACGCAACGATTCTTGGTTTCAACGTCCGCCCAGATCGCAAGAGTCGCGAACTTGCCGATCAACAAAACGTTGAAATTCGAACGTACGAGATCATCTACAAATTGCTCGAAGACATCGAACAGGCGATGGTTGGCATGCTCGAGCCCGAGTATGAAGAAGTCGTCACCGGTGACGCTGAAGTGCGCGAAATCTTCCGTGTGCCCAAACTCGGTGCGATCGCAGGTTGTTACGTTCAAAACGGCACGATCACGCGTGGGTCGAAAGTGCGCTTCCTCAGGGAGGGCACGATCATTTGGAAGGGCGAGATCACCTCGCTCCGTCGGTTCAAAGACGATGTCCGTGAGGTTCGTGAAGGATTCGAGTGCGGTATCGGTCTGAGCGACTTCCAAGATCTGAAGCCTGGTGACGTCATCGAAACGTTCGATGAGCGTGAGATTGCACGAACGCTGAGTTGACGTATGGGCTCCCGTGGCGGACGGCGTTCGAGCCGATCATCAAGTGGGGCTCACCGCTACCCTCGGTCAGCGCGGGTTGGTGAGACGTTACGAGAGATCATCGCGGAAGAATTGGTGCGAATCGGTGACGAGCGCCTCGAGTTCGTGACCGTCACCCGAATCGATGTCGACGATGAACTTAACCGAGCTCACGTGTACTACGACTCGCTGTCAGGCCCTGAAGCCGATGAGGAAATCATCGAGGCGTTAGGTGAACATCGTGTTCGGATTCAGTCATCGATTGGGAGGCAGATTCGGGCCAAGAAGACCCCGATTCTCCAGTTCGCTCCCGACGATGTGATCAGAGCTGCCGAGCGAATTGACGAAATTCTTCGGGCTGATGGTCGTTCTGATGAGGCAGGCGTAGGGGAGTAGATGGCTCGCCGCCGCCCGCCAACCGTCCACGGTGTCTGCATTGTTGACAAACCGGCTGGCATGACAAGTCACGACGTGGTCGGCCAACTCCGGAAACGCTTTTCTGAGCGACAGATTGGCCATGCCGGCACCCTCGACCCTGATGCCACCGGTGTGCTGGTGGTTGCGGTTGGCATGGCAACTCGTCTGCTTCAATTCGCCACGGCGTCAACAAAGACGTACACCGGTGAGGTGGTTCTCGGTGTCGAAACCTCGACGTTGGACGCTGCAGGCGAGGTCGTTGCGACCCACGATATGTCAGCGGTGACATTGACTGATGTTGAGCGGGTTGTGGCGGAACACCTCATTGGTGAGATTGATCAGGTTCCTCCGATGGTGTCTGCGATCAAGGTCGATGGCAGACGGCTTCATGAACTCGCTCGTGAAGGAGTCGAGGTTGAACGCAAACCTCGTCGCGTAATGGTGAGTCGGTGCGATGTTGCGACGACCTCGGAACCCGATGTGTTCTCACTTCATGTGGAGTGTTCAGCGGGAACGTACATCCGAACAATCGCTGACGATATTGGACACCTCCTTGGCGGTGGAGCGCACCTTCGCAACCTTCGTCGCATCGCCTCAGGTTCGTTCAGCGTTGATCGATCCGCGCCTCCTGAGCATTGTGAACTGCTGCCGGTTGAAACGATTGCCGAGGGCATTGAGCGGGTTGATGTTTCGGCTGAGATTGCCCAGCGGGTGGCGGTCGGCGGGTTGTTACCTCAGTGGAGTGGACTCGGGCCGTGGGCCGTCTTCGCTGACGGTGTGCTTATCGCGGTGTACGAGCCGTTTCGTGGCGGTGATGCGAAACCTACGGTGGTGCTTCCAACGGCATCTCAGCGATAGGTTTCCTCAGCGTGCTCGTCATTCGTTCATTAGGTGATCGCGTATTCGAGGGTGATCGATCAGTGGTCACGATCGGGGCATACGACGGTCTTCACCGAGGGCATATCGCTGTGATCTCTTCGGTCGTTGAGCGTGCCCAGAAGGTAGGTCAGCGCAGCGCCGTGGTGACGTTTGATCGTCATCCAGCATCGGTCGTTCGACCTGAATCGGCTCCGCTGTTGATCACCAGCCTCGAACAGCGCATCGAGTTGTTACGTGATACCGGCGTTGATGCAGTCGTGGTGCTCGAGTTTGACGAGGCAGCGGCATCGGAAGAAGCGGAAGATTTCATCCGGCGAGTGTTCGTTGATGGTCTTGCGGCCTCAGAGATCATTGTGGGTGAGAATTTTCACTTCGGAAGAGGTCGTCGGGGGAATGTCGAGCTGTTGTCAACGATGGGTAATGAGCATGACTTTGTGGTGACCCCACTCTCACTTCGAACGACGGAAACATCGGAGGTCATCAGCTCGACTGCAATTCGAGCTGCGCTTCGGCGAGGTGACCTTTACGGCGCAAGCAACATGCTCGGACGAACCGTTGCCATCTCCGGTCGTGTCGTTCATGGTGATGAACGAGGTCGAACGATCGGCTTTCCGACCGCGAATGTTGACGTTGATGAGCGATTCATTCTCCCAGCAGACGGGGTGTACGCCGCGTGGTGTCACACTGAGGCGGGGGGTCGTTACTCGTGCGCTGTCAACATCGGAAAGCGTCCGACGTTTTACGGCAATGCCGATCGGTCGCTCGTTGAGTGTCATCTCCTCGATTTCTCGGGAGACCTATACGACCAAGTGCTCACCGTCGAGTTCGCTGCCAGGCTGCGTGATGAGCAGCGATTTGATGGTCTTGAAGCGTTAACAACTCAACTTCAAACCGACGTCGCTCGAGCGCGTGAGATCGCCAGGTTGTGAGTGTGCACCAACCCTCATAACATCTCGATGTCCGTTGGGGTTCCGACTCTGGCGGGTGCACCAATTGGTGCGACCACCTCAACCAACAAAAGGTAGGCAAATCTCATGGCCATTGAGCCAAAAGCAGATGTCATCGCTCGTCACCGACAGAGCGACAACGACACGGGATCCCCCGAGGTCCAGATCGCCCTTCTCTCCTCGAGAATTCAGCACCTGACCGACCATCTGAAGACTCATCCGAAAGATCACCACTCTCGTCGTGGTCTGTTGATGCTCGTCGGTCGTCGTCGGCGCATGCTCGACTACATCCGTGAGATTGATGTTGAGCGCTACCGCTCAATCGTCGCTGAACTCGGTCTTCGTCGCTGAGAATTTCCCCTGCTGGCTGAGGGTTTGGGCCCTCGAAGCGGCATTGCGCTCTCGTCGCCGAGTGCAGTGGCGAGCGGGTGTCGTCGTTACCGGATAACCTGTCCCATGGGCGTCATCGTCCTCATATCACCGAGTAGCTGCTGTCGGTTACCGGTTGCTGAGATCGTGTCATCTTCATCGAATTGTTTGACGCGGTGTTGCCAACTGGGAACCGGAGAGTTGCTCCACATCATTTGGGAACGTCCCAAATTTGAAAGGAGCCAATAATGGCTGATCCCATCCGCGTGTCTGGACCAATTTCGGGCACCGACCGAACCTTGTCGTTTGAGACAGGGAAATTTGCCCCACAAAGCCAAGGCGCAGTTGTTGCGACCATCGGAGAAACTCGTGTTCTCACCACAGCGAATGCTGCCCGCGATGTCCGCCCAGGCGTCGATTTCTTCCCGTTGACGGTCGACGTTGAAGAGCGTTCATACGCAGCGGGCAAAATTCCCGGCTCGTTCTTCCGTCGTGAGGGTCGTCCAACAGAAGATGCAATCCTTACCTGTCGCCTCACCGACCGGCCTCTCCGACCAGCGTTCCCTGACGGTTTCCGTAATGAGGTTCAGGTCGTTTCAACCGTTCTTGGTGTTGACATGGCGAATCCGCACGACGTGCTGTCGATTAATGCTGCATCAGCGGCTCTGATGATCTCGGGCATCCCATTCGAAGGGCCGATCGGCTCGGTTCGTGTGGCCTACACCACCGAAGGTGAGTGGATTCCTCACCCCACCTACGACGAGGGTGAAGCTTCAACATTCGAACTTGTTGTCGCTGGCCGTGAACTCGACAACGGCGACGTGGCCATCATGATGGTTGAAGCCGGAGGCACTGAGCAGAGCTTCTACTTTTACGAAGACGGCGCCCCCAAAGTTGATGAGGTTGCGCTCGCCGAAGGTCTTGACGCGTCGAAGCAGTGGATCAAAGAGTCGATCGCATTGCAGCGCCAGCTCGTCGCAAGCGTCATCGCAACATCGGGCCCGATTGAAGAACTTCCATTCACTCCGGTGCTCGACTACACCCCCGAAGTGTTCGCTGCCGTGGAAGGCTGTGTGCACGGCGAGATCAGCGCCGCTATCGCAATTGCAGGTAAGGCAGAACGCAATGCCGCAACCGACGACGCGACCGCAAAGGCGCTTGATGCGCTGTGCGGCGAAGATGGCGAATTCGCTGGTCAAGAAAAGGCCGTGAAGGAAGCAGTCCGCTCTCTCACGAAGAAGCTTGTTCGTCGCCGCATTGTCGATGAAGGTCTACGAATCGACGGTCGCGGGGTCCGAGACCTCCGTCCGGTATCAGCAGAAGTTGGTGTGCTTCCGACCGCCCATGGTTCGGGTCTTTTCCAGCGTGGCGAGACCCAGGTCATGAACGTGTTGACCTTGGCGATGCCTCGTATGAACCAGTTGATTGACTCACTGTCTCCCAACAACGAGAAGCGCTATCTACATCACTACAACATGCCGCCGTGGGCTAATGGCGAAACCGGTCGAGTGGGTTCACCTAAGCGTCGCGAGATCGGCCACGGTGCTCTTGCTGCTCGGGCGGTGATGCCGGTTGTTCCCAACCAAGAAGACTTTGCGTACACGCTTCGCCTCGTGTCAGAGGTCATGTCGTCGAACGGTTCAACGTCGATGGGGTCGGTGTGCTCATCAAGCCTTTCGTTGATGGATGCCGGTGTGCCAATTCGAGGCGCAGTTTCAGGCATCGCAATGGGCCTCGTGAAAGACGGTGATAACTACGTGACGTTGACCGACATCCTCGGTGCCGAGGACGCGTTCGGCGATATGGACTTCAAAGTTGCGGGAACCGTTGACGCGATCACCGCCCTCCAGCTCGACACGAAGATTGACGGAATCCCCGCTCAGGTGCTTGCCGATGCCCTTCAGCAAGCGCGTGAAGCTCGTATGGAGATTCTTGACGTCATGAATGCCGCTATCGATGCACCACGAACAGAGGTTGCAGAAACTGCTCCGAAGATCGTGACGATCACCATTCCGATCGACAAAGTCGGCGAGGTCATCGGGCCGAAGGGCAAGATCATCAACACCATCCAGGCCGAGACCGGAGCAGACATTGCAGTTGATGACGACGGTGCGGTGGGCATTGTGACCATCGCGGCGGTCGAATCATGGCGCATGGAAGAAGCTCGCACGGCGATCGTCAACATCGTCGATCCGCCGAAGGCCGAAATTGGGGTCTCCTACACCGGTCGTGTCGTCAACATCACCAAGTTTGGGGCGTTTGTCAACATCCTTCCTGGTCGTGATGGCCTCCTGCACATCTCGAAGATTGGCCGTGGCAAGCGGATCAACTCCGTTGAAGATGTGCTCTCGCTTGGAGATGAGGTCGAAGTTGTTGTTGATGAGATCGATGACCGCGGCAAAGTGTCATTGAGCCCGGCAGGCGACATCGTTCCTGATTCTGGAAGTGATGGCGCGTCCGACTCAGGTGCCGAGACTGCAGATGTTGCTCCTCAGGCATCGGGCGATGGAGAGATTGAGTCGGTGAGTTTCGATGAAAGTTTCGATGCTGAACTCGCAGATGAGCTCGGTGACCTCGGCCCGAGCGCTGAGCGTCGAGGTGGCGGTGGACGTCGCCGGCATCGCTAAGTGCTCGTTCGAGCGTTGACGACCAAGCATGTTGTCAACGCTCGACATTTGGTTCACTCTCGCAGAAGTCCTAGAGATGCGATCAGGATTGGATGTGGGGGCTGATTCTGTCTGAGGCCGGGGTGTTCTGTGTCTTCTGATCCCTTGTTGACCGATTGCGATCTAGGGATGCGAAACCAGATACAGATAGCTCGCCGCTTGAATTTTTGCTGTGGAAAGTAAGTCTCCAAGAGCGATATTCACGTCCAGACTATGCAAGCCGGACTGAGCATCACTTTGGCGAATGATATGTGCCGCTCGTGGATCTTCTGACCCGGAGCGAATCTCAACTGACAAGTAGCCGAACACTTGATCTTCGATGCACTCACCGACGACTAGACCTGGGTAGGTCACCCAGGGAGAAGTGACGTTGAAGGCCTCATTTATATCCTGACTAGTAGGCATAAGAGGCGTTAACTCTGCTCGAGCAGCATTGAAGGTTTTTGGATTTACACATAGCGAAGGAGACGCTTCAACGTCNTCCCATGAGAGTTCTTCCCAAGAAGAAATAGACCAAGATGGATGGTGCCAGGTTCGACCAAACCATGATTCTGGAGAGGGCGGCTCAGCGCCGAAAAAGGTGTTGTACGCAATGATGCATCCGATTTCGTCAGTCTGATCGCACGGCGAGATTGTCTCGAATTCAACTGCGCCTGCAGAAATATGTGCTCCTCCAAGCAAGTGCGCTGCGATAAATCTCTTTCGGAGTAAATCGGACGTATCGATTTCCCTCNTTAACAACTCCGTCAACATCGCTGCACCTTGAGAATGTCCAACCAGAATGAAGCCTCGGAGCTCGCCGGAGTTTGCTAGGTAGTGCTTAAACGCATCAAGGACATCTGCGTAAGCGACCTCAAAACCTGTTGTGNCAGGTCCTCCAACGTAGTCATCTGCGGGAATCTCGATTAATCCAGAAGTTGCTGGCACAGTTCGCTGTCGGTAAACCGGAGCATAAATGTCGCAGACTTCGTTGTAGCGAGAGATCTGAGACCACGCTGTCGCTAACTCCTCTTCCGCATCGGGTACCAGGTCGCTGTTAGGGGACATATCAAGACTTGCGGTGGGGTAGACGTAAAAACAATCGATCAGAGGGTCTGGGTTCTTGTGAGCAACAGTCTCTTCGGTCTTTCCGTCTGCATAAATCGCTGTCGTTCTGTGATCGGATCCACAGATGTCATCAATGCTCGGGAGGCATAACCATGACTCTGGGCGGCTGTAAATTGCACTTCTGTAGCCTTGAGGCAATCTGGAAGTTGTTTTNGTCGCCGGATAGTTGGTGGTCTGAGATGGGACGTTAGAAGTAGTCGACTCTTTGTCGGGNTTGTTCGNATTGTTCCAAGTTCCGCAGGCGCCTAACAAAATGGTCAATGGGATGAGGAAGACCGCCGTCGCATATGGGGAAGTCCAACGCACTCGCTCAAGTTAGACCGCAATGAGAGTTTGTCCGGAATTGAGTAACCGTGCGAAAAACGAATTTTTTGCAATTTGTGTTATCTATGGCAGTGCGGCCTGCGGTTCCCCGTGGGCGATTCGGTCAGATGGGGTCTTTCCGCCAAGCGAAGAGCGTTTGCTGTCTCAATTCAGACTACTNAACGGAGTACCGTCTTTACTATGGCGATCGTTCGGGTAGGAGTAGTTGGTGCAACTGGACGGATGGGTCAAGCCGTCTGTGATGCGGTCTCCGATGCAGAGACCCTCGAGTTAGTTGCCGCTGTTGATGTGAATGGGTCTGGCACCACNCANGGAGTTGAAGTGTCATCAGATCTCCGCGCGCTAGCCGAAGCATCTTGTGATGTGGTGGTTGATTTCACGACGGCCGAGGCTGCACGGGTCACGCTTCCATTTCTCGCTCTGCATGGCATCCACGCAGTTGTTGGTACGACCGGCTTTGATGACGATGACATGGCTGCCTTTGCGTCTGCGTTTGACGAGTCGGGTGCCAATTGTCTGATCGCCGCAAATTTTGCGATTTCAGCGGTGCTGATGATGAAGTTCGCGGCGGAAGCCGCTGCGCTGTTCGATACGGCAGAGATCATTGAGTTGCATCACGACGAGAAAATTGACGCGCCGTCGGGGACNGCGCTTGCGACGGCGAGAATGATGCAGCCCGGCGAGCACGGCTGGGCGGANGATCCAACANAGNTTGAAGAACCCGANGGGGCTCGAGGCGGACAAGGCCCAAACGGAGTTCGAATTCATTCGGTGAGAATGCGAGGAATGACTGCCCATCAGGAGGTCATCCTCGGTGCTCAGGGGCAGACGNTGACTCTTAGGCAAGATTCATACGACCGCACGAGTTTTATGCCTGGAGTGGTGCTTGCGTGCAGGAGAATTAAGGAGGCCTCAGGCCTCATTGTGGGTTTGGAAGCGCTTCTGTAGAGCGACGAGGAGCTTTACTGACTGGTGTCAGCCGAGCGTGCACGCCATGTCGACGCCGCAGCAGAGAGGCGACTTGATTTTGCCTTCACATC